>DATNGX010000109.1:0-12321 GCA_035605755.1 Candidatus Krumholzibacteriia bacterium | reverse complement strand
ACCTGGGGATGCGCGTCCACGCCGGCCACGGCCTCAACTATCACAACATCGCCGCCCTGCTCGACGTTCCCGGCCTGGAAGAGGTCAACATCGGCCACTCCATTATTGCGCGGGCCGTGTTCACCGGCCTGGAGCGCGCGGTCCGCGACATGCTCGCTGCGCTGGGACGGCTCTAGACCGCTGCAAAGCGACGTAACCCCCTGCCGAGTTCGCGGTTGACCCTCGTTGCGGGTCGTGTATACTCCTTCGATATTTCCGGCCAACCCATCCTCATCTTGAGAATTCTGTGAAGGGAATCAGAGGTTTCTGAATGAAGACCCGTTGGAAACTGGTCGTCATTGCCGCCGTCCTCGGCTATTGCATCTGGGCGCTGCTTCCGAGCATGCGTTACTACTCGATGTCCGAGGATGCCCGCGCCAAGCTGACCATTGAGCAGCGTACGAAGTACATCGAGTCCGCCATCAAGCTCGGACTCGACCTCCAGGGCGGTGCCCACCTCGTCATGGAGATCGATGACTCCAATCTCGACGAGAACAACAAGAAGGACGCCGTCGACCGAGTCATCAAGATCCTGCGCAACCGCATCGACCAGTTCGGCGTGGCCGAACCCGTCATTCAGAAGCAGGGTCAGAAGCGAATCATCATCGAGCTGCCGGGTCTTTCGGACCTGGAGCGCGCGGAAAAGCTGATCGGCCAGACCGCCAAGCTCGAGTTCCGTCTCGTGCGCCAGGAAGATGAAGTGGGCCGCACCCTCACCATGCTCGACAGGACGCTCAAGGGCGTCACCGTGCACGGTACGCAGGTGGACAGCACGTCCGCGCCGGCGGCCGGAGCCGACAAGGCCCCGAGTCAGGACATCGACACCAAGGTCGCGGACAATTCGAAAGCCAACGTCGACTCGCTCCTCCCCACGCTCAGCACCGACGCGGCGCAGGAAGAGACCGACGTGCCGCTGCCGGGTGCTTCACCCGACAAGCCGTTCACGTCTTACCTCGTGTCGGTTGTCGAGGGCGGAGTCGTCGTCGACGAGCGCCAGGTGTCGACGGTGAAAGCGCTGCTCGCCACCCCGCAGGCGCAGCGCGCCATCCCCAGCAATTCCGAGTTCCTGTGGCAGGACCGCGCCATGGCGATGGACAACACGCAGGGCCGTGTCCTGTATCTGTGCGAGAAGACGGCGACGCTCGACGGCGCCGCGCTCGTCAACGCGCAGACGCGCAACGATCCCGACGATCCCAGCCGCCTCAATGTGGGCTTCACGCTCAATCGCCAGGGTGCCATCAAGTTCGGCCGTTTCACCGGCGAGAACATCGGCCGTCGTATTGCCATCGTGCTCGACGACCAGGTGCGCTCGGCGCCCGCCGTGCAGAGCAAGATTCCCAACGGCGAAGGCCGCATCACCGGTATGAAGAACGACGAAGAGGCCAATGACCTCGCCATCGTGCTCCGCGCCGGCGCGCTTCCCGCCAAGGTGACGATGGTGGAGCTGCGCTCCATTGGACCCACGCTGGGCCGCGACTCGATTGACGCCGGCAAGCGCGCGACCATGGTGGGCTTCATCCTCGTGGTTGCCTTCATGATCTTTTACTACCACCTGTCGGGAGTGCTGGCCTCGCTCGCGCTCGTGTTCAACATGCTCATCATCCTGGCGGTCATGTCGACCTTGCGCGCGACGCTCACCATGCCGGGTATCGCGGGCCTCGTGCTCACCATCGGCATGTCGGTGGACGCCAACGTGCTGATCTTCGAGCGCATACGAGAAGAGCTCGGCAAGGGCAAAACCGTGCGCGCGGCCATTCAGGCCGGATTCGACAAGGCGTTCGCCACCATTCTTGACTCGCACGTGACCACGCTCATCACAGCGTTCGTGCTGTGGCAGTTCGGGACCGGCCCCATCAAGGGCTTCGCGACCACGCTCAGCGTGGGTCTCATTGCGAACATGTTCACCGCGCTGACGTGCACGCGCGTCGTCTACGACATTGTTACATCTCGCCGTCATGTTGAACGGTTGAGCATCTGACGGCGGAGAAAAACGAACCATGCGACATTTCTTTCATAACGCGAATTACAATTTTGTAGCGGTGCGCCGTCGCGCCATGCTGGTCTCGGCGATCATCATTGTTGCGGGCGCGGTGTCCATCCTCCTGCACAAAGGCCTCAAGGAGTCGATCGACTTCTCGGGCGGTGCGCTGGTGGAGATCGCGCTCGAGAAACCGGTGCCGGTCCAGGACGTGCGCAGCATCATCGAGCAGGCCGGCTTCGGCGGCGCCGAGATCACGCGCTTCGGCCAGGAATCCAGCTATCTCATCAAGGTGAAAGAGCTGGAGGCGAAAAACGGGAGCGGCGCCAACGCCGCCGCGCCGTTCGATTCCAACATGACGGCGGAGCGCCAGGTGGCCAAGACCATCGAAGCCGCGCTGTCGGCCGGTATTCAGGGACAGAAGGTGGAAGTGCGCCGCGTCGAGACCGTGGGTCCGAAAATCGGCGGTGAGCTGCGCAAAGCGGCCTTCCTGGCCGTCGTGTATTCGCTCCTTGGAATCCTCATCTATATCTCGTGGCGCTTTCAGTTCCGCTTCGCCGTGGCCGCCGTGATCGCGACCGCGCACGACGCGCTGGTGATGCTTGCATTCTTCTCCTTCGCGGGACTGGAGATGTCGGTCTCCGGCATCGCCGCCATTCTGACCGTCGTGGGTTACTCGCTGGCCGACACCGTCGTGGTGTTCGACCGAATTCGTGAGAACCTCGGCCTGCGCCGCCGCGAAGACATGGGAACCCTCATCAACACGTCGATCAACGAAACGCTCTCGCGCACAATCATCACCAGCGGCACGGTCATGCTGACGCTCATCGCACTGCTCGTGTTCGGCGGAGCGGTGATCCGCGAGTTCGCGCTGGCCATGATCGTGGGCACCATCGCGGGCACCTATTCGTCCATCTTCATCGCCGCGCCCATCCTGCTCGAGTGGCAGATGTGGCACCCGAACAAGCCGAAGAAGTAGCTCGTCACGACAGATTCCGCATGACGCGCGGGGTGGGCCTGGGTCCGCTCCGCGCGTATGCTTTTCGTCCCCTTCCGCGGACACCGGTGTCCTCCAGTAGCGACACTTTCAGTCAAAAGTGTCCTCTAACTGCTTGTCCCACCACGTTTCTGCCGGGCATGGGCCTTGCAAATCCTCCTTTGTTTCGGTGTACGCCATGACCCTCCGTTACTGCATATCCGCGCTGCTCATCGTCATGCTGGGAGCGGGTCCGGTGTTCGCTGCGCCCAAGGCAAAGGCGCCGCAGACCGCCGAGGCTCCTGCCGGCGGCGGCGGTCCCATGGCCGTGCTCGACGACATCGAGCAGGGCTGGACCTCGGGTGATGCCGATCTCATCCTGCGCCACTTCGGCTCCAACAAAGTCACCATGGTCATCGACGGCAGCGGTCCGGGCGGGTCGTACTCGAAGGACCAGGGGTATTACGTCTTCAAGGAGCTGTTCAAGGCGACCACGACCAGGAAGTTCGTGTTCGTACAGGTTCGCAACAGCACGGAAGCCAACGCATCCACGTTTGCGATCGCCGAGCGCCGGTATCAGCGCAAGGATGACGGCCGCCAGATCAAGGACAAGGTTTACATCTCGCTGCACCAGGAGCGCTCCGGTGATTCCGGACTCTGGGTGATCGACGAGATCAAGTCCATCCGCTAGCTGCGTCACTCGACTCATCACTCCGGCTCGATTATGCTTGGGTCGCCGGCCGGGCACAGCAGTACAGAATGCCAAACCGACGACTCATGATTGCGCTCTCCACCGTGTGCATCGCGGTGGCCTGGGCGTGGTTGCTCTTCCGCGACATCACGGCCGTGCGCTGGATGGCGGCAATGCCCTCGTGGCCCGTGGCCGCGTTTCTGGCGGCCGGAGCAGCGCTTGCTTTGTGGGCGCGCGCACGCGGGCGCGCGCACGCGGCCCTGTGGGCCTCCATAGCTCTCACCGCGTTCGCGTTCGTTCTGTTCACATTTCTGCCGGCCAATGATCTAGCCGCCCGGCGCGTGTGGTGGCGCCAGTCTTCTCACCGTATCGCCAACACCTTGCGTGCGGTGGGCGATGAAGTCGCGCAGCTCGAGAACGTTTCGGGCCAGCTTGCCACACGCGTGCGCAGCGCTCTCGCCGGCAGCAACGCTGCCGCGGTCGAGGCCGATCCCACCGAAGCCTTTGCACTGCTCGACTCGCTGGCGCAGGCGGTTTCGCGCGGACACGCGGTCACGCCCGGCACGGCCATTGGACTACAGCTGTTCGCGCCCAGCGGCGCGCGCGTGGCGTGGGCCGGCTGGCCGCAGGCAACCACGCTGTCGGATCTTTCTTTCGTCGCGAGCGGCACCGAGTTTTTCTACACGCGCACCGTGTCGCTCTACCAGATTCTCTCGCACGTGGTGCCGTGCCGCAACGCCACCGGCGATCTCGTTGCCACACTGCTCGTGGATCTTCCGCTCGAGGTGGATTACCGCGTCAACAACCGCTTCCTGAAAAGCGCGAGTCTCGCCGACAACGTGCCCAAGATCGCCACGGCGCGGGTGACATTCGAATATTTTGCGCCCGTCGGGAATCTGCCGCATCGACTCGATCACATGCGCGAGGAACAGGCGGACGAACGCGAGCGCCGCGCGCAGGCACTGGCGGCGGCGAAGGCGCGTCCACACGTGTCGCCCCCCGGGACCGACACCACCATCACCGGGGTGTTCACCTGGGAAGACTCCGCGCTCACCTACGGTACCTTTGCCGGCAACATCGAACCCGAGGGTGATGTCTCCGGTGACGAACACCTCGGACTCAGCGGACGCGCTCTCATCCGGAGCCGTTTCGGAAATCCCATTCTGTATGCCAACGCAGTGGCCGAGCCGCTCGACCACTTCGTGACCCTGCGCGTATCGACACGCGCCGCGTGGGGGACCGTGTGCGCGCTGGCCGCGCTGCTGGCGCTCTTCGTTCACACCATGCAGGCCATGCCGCGTCGCGGCTCACGCCGGGCGCGCGGCCTTGATTTCGTGCGCATCGCCGGCGCCGGCATCTTCGTGCTCTTCATGGTGACGCTTCGCTTCGCGCTTCTCGCCGTCGGCATTTCGTCCACCCACGTAAACAGCAGGCTCTTCGATCCGTCCGTGTTTGCGACACCCGCGCTCGGCGGTTTGATGCGCAGCACGTTCGATCTGACCGTCAGCGCGGTTTTCTTTGTCGTGCTCGTGTACGGCGTGGTGCGCATCTTCCGCGACCGTCGCGAAACCGTGACCGAGTCCCCGCCGCAGGACGCCGTAACGAGCCGCGCACCGTGGCGTACCGTAATCGCGGGAGTGGTGAGCGCCGCCGCGGGACTGGGTGCGCTCGAGATCATTCACCGCCTCATCGCCACCGTGGTGGTAAACGCCAACCCGCGGCTCCTCGGTGAGAGCATGGCGCTCACCGACGTAAGCCTGCTCTGTCTGCAGCTCTCGCTGTTCCTGATCATCAGCGGCCTGGTGCTGGCGGCGGTTTTTCTGTCGTGGGGTGTGATGCGCGCACTGGGCAGCGTGCGCCCGCTCTTGCCGTGCCTCGTGGCGCTCCTTGTCACCGTGGCTTTCTCTCTCGTGCAGCACTCGTGGGCGGCAGCCGCGCTCATGCTTCCGTTTTTGTGGTTTGTTGCGTTCGCGCCGCGCATCACGCAGCGCGAGGATCTGGTTTCCGTCGGCATCGCGGCATTCGCTCTGGTGGCGATCACGTCCGGCATCGGCTACGTGCACCTCACGCGCCAGTACGACGAGCTGCGCAAAGGCTTCGTGCTGGAGAAATCCAAAGAGGTCAGCAATCCCGCCGACAACTGGAAGGTCGTGATCCTCGAGGACGTGCTCGGCGACTATGCGGAGCGCGCGGAGATTCGCCAGGCGGTGCGCAACGCCACTCCCGCCGGCGATGCTGGCCGGCTCGCGTTCGACCTGTGGGCCGAGAGCCCGTTGAGTCTCCTGGGCTACAGCTGCGCCATCCACGTGGTGAATGCGCAGGACAGCGTGGTGAGCGAATTCTCCGTCGACATGCCGTACCGCGCGCGCATCGGTGAAGGCGGCGAGCGCACCGACACACCGGAAGGAAACCGCTGGGCCGTGCTCGACCTGACGCGCGGAACGCCGCAGGGCACCGTGCGCTTCTATCGCGGCATCGTGAACATCGACGAGAGCGGGGCGTTCGAAGACTCCACGCACGTGGTGCCGCAGCTCGGCAAGGTGATCGTCGACCTGCCGTTTTTCTTCGAAAGCCTGGAGCTCGCCGCGCGCACGGGTCCGCGCACGCCGGAAGTGCTGCGCAACGTGCAGCAGGGCGGCGTGGCGCCGCGCGTCGAGGAGCCCGAAGCACTGCTTCTCGCGCGCATCGATGCCGACCGTCGCATCGTGGAGTCTTCGTCGGAACAGCTGCCGGTGGGCGTGCACGTGAGCGACGCCACCATGCGCCACGCCATGGCGCGCGAGTGGCCGCTGCTCCGTTCCTCCACGCGCATGTATCGCGTGGTGGCGCTCGAGCCTTCCGACTCGGCCAGCGCCGCCGCTTCCGGCCATACGCTGCTCGCCGGGTTCGTGGTGCCGTCCACGGCCAAGCATCTCCTGCGCTGGTCGACCTTGCTTTCTCTCTATATGTGTTTTGCGCTGGTGGTGCTGGTTGCGCTGGTGCTCCTGGGCATGGTGCCGCGCGTGCGCCACCTGCTGCCCACGCTCACCTCTGCGCGCCGCGTCGGCTTCCAGCAGAAGCTCCTCGCGTCGTTTCTCGTGGTGGCGCTGGTGCCGGCGTTCCTGCTCGGGGCGTTCTCGGTGGATTTCATCAAGCAACGCTTCCTGGAAGAGAATCGGGACGAGGCGTCGTACAAAGCGCAGAGCGCGCGCAAGGCCTTCGTCAATCTGCTCCACGGTGAGCTGCAGTTCTTCCTCGGCCGCGCCGATCTCGCCTCCTTCCTGAGCGTGCGCGACTCTCCGGTGCGCGCGCTGGGCGGCGGCCGTGTGGCAATGCTGTTTGCCGAAGGCGACGGCGCCGCGGCGGGTGCCGTGGTGGCGGGCACCATCGATGAAGCGTCGACCGAAGAGCTCGTGGTTGTCACCATTGACGGAGTGCCGCACATCGGTGTGTTCAGCGCACCGGTTGCGATCAATTCGCGCAAGGGCAACGGCAGCTACTTCGTTTATTACGCGCGTGCCATCGACGCGGACCTGCTGGGGGAAATTGCCGAGCAGGTGGGCGCCGATGTGAACGTGTACGCCGACGGCGACCTTGTCGCGTCCAGTCGCGAAGGGCTGCTGGCCGGCGGATTCATCAGCTCGGCGATGAATTCCTCCGCGTTTGTAGAAGTGTGCCTGCTCGGTTCGGAGCGGTCGCTGGCCAGCGAGCGTGCGGGCGAGTACGACTTCCAGGTGGCATATCTGCCGCTGGATCGTTGGGCGCCGGCGGACTCGACAGGCGCCTGGAGGCAATCGCCGACACGCGCCGCCATCGCGGTGCCGCTCCTGTTCCGTCCCGAGTCGTATTCCATGGAAGTGCAGCGCGCGAGCTCCGTGCTGCTCGGAGGATTTGCTCTCTTGCTCGCGGCCACCATCGGACTCGGCCTCCTGATGGCGCGCGGTGTGTTCGAGCCGCTGCGTGAGCTGGTGGCGGGAACGCGGCGCATCAGCCGCGGCGACTACGATGTGCGTCTGCGCGAGAACCGCAGCGACGAAGTCGGCATGGTGGCGAGCGCCTTCAACGAAATGACCGAGCGCATCGCCGCCTCGCAGCGCGCGCTGGAAGAGCGCCGCCGCTATCTCGAAACCATTCTGGAAAATATCGGCACCGGCGTGATGAGCGCGGATGCCGAGGGCCGTGTGCGCACCGTGAACAGCGCCGCGGAGCGCATCACCTCCATGCGCACCATCGACATCATCGGCCGCGATGTGCAGGACCTGGCGTCTTCTTCACCCGCATCGAAGATCTTCGCGCTGTTCACCGGTGTCGGCAGCTCGTTCGAGTCGGGCGAAGTGGAGTTTGGTGTCGCTGAGCGGCGTGCGACCGTCAAGTACATGCGCACGCAGCTCGAGGCGGATGGACGCGCCTTTGGAACCGTGCTCGTGTTCGAAGATGTCACCGAGCTGATCGAATCCAAGAAGCTCTCGGCCTGGGTCGAGATGGCGCGCCAGATCGCGCACGAAATCAAGAATCCGCTCACGCCCATCCGCATTTCGACGCAGTTCATGCAGAAGGCGTACGAACAGCGACCCGAAGACTTCGACAGGATCTTCAAGGAAGGCACCGAGATGATCATTCAGCAGGTCGACGTGCTGAAGCGCATCGCGGGTGAGTTCTCGAGCTACGGCCGGCTGCAGCGACTGCACATGGAAGCACTGAACATTGATCCGCTCGTTCGCGGCATCGTGACACCGTACGAACACAACGCCAACGGCGTGAAAGTTCACTATGAGAATGGCGCCGGAAGCGCGGCCGTCCTGGCCGATGCGGAAGCCGTGCGAAAGATATGCGCCAACCTGATGGAGAACGCCATCGAGGCCATGGGCCCCAACGGCGGCGAGCTGCGCGTGAGCTGCGCCGAGGTTACCGAGAAGAACGAGAAGATGGTGCGCATCAGCTTCCGTGATACCGGTCCCGGACTCAGCGAAGCCACCATGCAGCGTCTATTCGAGCCCTATTTCTCCACCAAGACCACCGGCACCGGCCTCGGCCTCGCCATCTGCCGCACCCTCTCCCGCGAAATGGGCGGCGACGTCACCGTTCGCAACCTCGACACCGGCCAGGGCGTCGAGGCAGCGCTGCTCTTGAGACGACCATGATCCGTATGAAATGAAAACGGCCGGCGCGTCCCTCGAGACACGCCGGCCGTTTCAGGCAAGCAGGAATTTGAACTACGACTAGTGCTTGCCGGATCCTCTGCCGTTTCCACCCTTCATCTTCGCGACGTCACCGCGGCTCTGCTTCGAGTTTCCCTTCGTCACCGAGCGCTGGGCTTCATGCGTCGATGCCACGTCACGCGTGACGTGTGACGAGCGGCCGGTGCTCCGGGCCACGCTCTTCTGGTGGGTCTCGAATACAGAGCGTGTGGCTTCACGCGTCAGCGAGCGCTTCACTTCACGCTGCTGGTACTGACGTGTCACACCCGGCTCGCGCTGGCGCTGCTGCATGGCACGCGCGTCGACGTAGTTCCGCTGCGACGAGCTCTTCTTGAACTGCTGCTTCGCCCTCTGCGGCTGCTCGTTGCGCGCGAATGTCCGCGAATCACGAGTCAGCTGTGAGCCCGTGTTGTACTTCTGCTTCGACTGCACATTCGGACGCGAGTTCTGAACGTACGGCTGCGTGTTACGCGAGTACGACTTCGACTTGAACTGCGACTGCGAATGGGTCGCACCGAAACTGTTGGATCCACGCACGGCCTTGGTGTGCTTGAAGCTCACGCTCGATTCACGAATGGGAGTACGCGTGTACTGCTGCACGTACGTCCGCCCCGGCGACTTGTACGCCACACGTTGCGTGTACACGTTGTCGTACGAGGTCACGCAGTAGCGTGTGGGATACGGATCACAGAAGTGACTGGCGCCGATGGTGAACCAGATGTTGAATCCGGCGGTTGTGAATGGACGCGGGCATGAATAGCCCGGCGGATACATGGGCGCCCAGGCGACATAGTTGTCGTAGTAGGCCCACTGCACGCGGCAGGCAGACCACTCGTAGCCCGGAATCCAGACCCAGCCCAGGGCCGAGTCGCAGTTCCAGTAGCCATAGTGATAGGTTGCCCAACCAAACGGCTCATACGACACCCACGTCCAGCCGTACGATGTCCACACCCAGCGACCGTTTGTGTACGGACGCCAGCTCGTGGCCGCGTAGGGACGCCAGACCCAGCCGAAGTTGGCGCTCATGAACCAGCTTCCGTTGCTCAGGTTGGCAAAGATGCCGACGTCGACATCGGGACGGCTGTAGCCGTGATCGCTGTAGCGATCGTCGTATGGCTGATCGTCGTCGTATTGCTGCTGTTCGTAAGGACCGAGGAGCTCCTCGTCATATCCTTCGGGCGGCGGAGCACTGTCCTGGTATTGCGCCTGGCTTGCGCCCGCTCCGAAGAGCGTTACAAGCGCTGCAAGGGCGAGTGTGCGAACCATTCTTCTCACCGATTCTTCCAAGGGGTGGTTATCGAACCAACCCGGCGGGGGTCCGGGTCCTCAAACAGGGGGCGATCACACACTATTGAGACACACAAAGGGGTGCGGATGTTACACGCAATAAGTGATTATCCTGCTACCCCTTGTCCTTCTTGCTCGAGGGGGTATCGTCCTTGGACTTGGGGGCGTCTTTTTTCGCGCCCTGGGACTTGTACTTGGTCGTGGTCTTGCCCGAGTCCGCAGGCTTCGAGGTGCCCTTGCTCTTGCCGGTCGCGGGTTGTGACGGCTGCTGCGCAGGCTGTGTCGGACCGACCGAGGTGGTCGGCGGATTCCAGTCGGCGGAGCCGCCTGACATCGATGGCGGCGCGGAGAATCCTCCCGCCGATGACTTGATCGGCACCGTGCGACGCTCGGCGATGATCTCCTGCTGATCGGGCGGGTATTTCACCTTCGCGAATTCGCGGTCGCGCACGATGCGCCGGTCGAGTGTCACGCTCGTCGTGGAGAACATGCCCGCACCCCTGCGCTCGACCTCGGCCAGAGCGGGTGCGCCGCGCTGGATGTTGGCATCGTCGCCGGGCTTGAACTTCGGCGTCGCGCGATACTCACCGATGTCTGTCTGCTTGAATTTGCGGACGGGCACCCACACCCACGCTTTCGACCCATCCCAGGGTTCCTTGTATGAAGCGCCCGGCGCCGATACCGGCGACCAACCGATGTAATCGCCGTACATCATCCAGTCGCACTGAACCGGCGACCACGTGTAATCCGGCACCCACACCCATCCCAGCGTGAAATCGTTGTACCAGTAGCCGTAGTGAGATGTGGCCCAGCCCCACGGATCGTAGTCGACCCACATCCAGCCGTATGAAGTCCATATCCAGTGGCCGCGCGTGAAGGGCTGCCAGTCGATGACGGCAGTCGGACGCCACACCCACCCGTACGGGTCGCGCTCGAACCATTGGCCGTAGCCGTCGAGGTCGTGGAACATCCCGACGTCCATCGTGGTGTCTTCATACGCGGCCTCGTTGGCAGGCTGCGGCTGGGCGCTTGTTGGATTGACCGGCTCTTTGGGTTCGGGCTCGCCCATCAGATCGCGGTCGTATTGCGAACAACCGGCCGCCGCGAAAAAGAGTGCGGCGAGAATTGCCGTCCGCAGGGTATTCCTCATAGGTTGTGGGGCCTGTCCAGGACCCGTTTGCACCTTCCACGCGAATAGTAAAAGTGTGATGCAGGGCACGCAATGTGCAAGACACACGCCGGGGCCGGGATGAATGTCTGTAGGGTGCTCGCGAAGCCCCCGAACTCAGATGCGCCCTTTGCCTATTCGACCACTGTTAACTATAATTGTTGCACGCTGGTTGCACGAATGCGAAGCCGTCATTTCTCATCCTTTCTCCTAGGGGTTGTGGTCCTTGCGGCCGTGGCGGTATCGCCCGTCCGCGCGCAAATGTTGAAGGGTGATCCGGCCGAGGAGTTCGGCGTCCGCATCGGACGCTTGAAGTACGGCGGAGGCGGCGACTGGTACAACAACCCCTCGTCGATCCCCAACTGGGCTTCCGAGCTCGAGCGCCGCGTCGGAATTCCGACCAACAAAGAAGAGAAGGTGGTCTCGCTCACGGACGAGAACCTGCGCGCGTTCCCTTTTATCTACATGACGGGTCACGGCACCATCCGACTCTCTCCCGAAGAGCGCGACAACCTGCGCGCGTATCTCGAAGACGGCGGATTCCTCATGATCAACGACAGCTACGGGATGGACGGCGCGGTGCGCGCGATGGTGCGCGATCTGTTCCCCGAGCATCCTTTGGAAGAGTTGCCCAACGATCATCCCGTGTTTCACAGTTTTTACGATCTGCCCGGCCTTCCCAAGATTCACGAGCACGACGGCAAGACCCCGCAGGCGTTCGGCGTCACCATCGATGGGCGCCTGGTGCTGTTCTATGATTACGAATCCGATATCGGCGACGGCCTCGCCGACCCGGACGTTCACCACGATCCACCTGCGAAGCGCGAGCTGGCGATGAAAATGGCGATCAACGTCATGGTCTACGCACTGACACGTTTCGTAATGTCCTGACGAGAGACGCATGACACAAACACCGCAGCACGAGAACGACGCCCTCCGACGATATCTGCGCTCGATCCTCGTGCGCGCGGCCGCGCTGCACGCGGGCGCGGGGCTGGTGTCGTT
>DATNGX010000108.1:0-4393 GCA_035605755.1 Candidatus Krumholzibacteriia bacterium | reverse complement strand
CCGGCCCCATCACCTCCGTTCCCGGCGCGTAGCAGGCCGTTGTCCCCACTGTTCATCATCTGATAAAATACCCGCACGCAGTGCACCTGCCGACCATCGGAAGGTATGGGCATGTTCCGGATTTGTGGTGGCCTGGTTCTGCTTGTCGTATTTCTCGCCATTGAACCGATGTCGGCGGCGGCTCAAATTCCGTACGTTCACGTCTACTCCGACCCGGCATTCAACGATAACTTCATTGGTTGTCCTCCATCGAACGCTCCGTTGGGCACACCACTCCTGCTTTACGTCGTGCTGCACAACTGGACGGAACCGTTCTCTGCGGTTGATTTCTCGATAATTTTTCCGAACGAATTGATATACGTCGCAGACATCGCTGTGGACCCGGTGGGCAGCGTCATGATCGGTACGTCGCCGTCCGGCATTGCCATAGCATGGGGAGGTTGCTGCCTGCCGGATGCATCAACGGGCACAACGTTGTTGCTGACGATACTTGTCCTCACCGCACCAGGTTGCAACTGCCACGACGCCATCAGGGTGTCGGGATATGGGCCGCTTTCCAAGTCCAATCCAACTTTGGTTCGTTATCCCGACTTCAGTGAGGTTCAGCTTTACGGCATGTCGTCGGGTATGTGCGGGACCACGCCGGTCGAGCCCACGACGTGGGGAAAAGTGAAGTCGCTATACCGCTAGGTCATCAGTAACGGCACAAGAAAAAAGCGGCGGGTGCGATCATCCACATCGCACGCCGCCGCTTTGTAGTTTTCCGCCGTAACCGTCCGGCGAAAAGGGGCTAAAACCAGAATCGTGCGCCGAGGGCGCCTTCGAGATCGAAGTCCGAATCGGGCACGATGTCGAGAATCGGAACGATCTCCATGAAAATGTCGAATGGATAGTTGGTGAACATGTAGGCGAGCCCGACGGGGAAACGGATGCCGAACACGTCGTCGAAATCATTGCCTTCGTTGTCGTGGCCGTCCCGGGCGACAAAGCGCGCACCGATGCCGAAAAAGAGCGGCATCTCATCGCCGTTCTTGAGGTCGATCAGACCGTAGCGGTGCCAGAGGTAGTCGCCCTGGAGATGGATGTCGTTCTCGCCGGAAAGGTCCCAGGCGAGACCGAATTCGAGCGCGTGCTCGTTGTTCAGAAAGAATTTCGCATCGAGTCCCGTGGGTTCGCCCACGATGAAACCGATGCCGGCGTACTTGTCGTCTCCCTGGCTCTGGGCCGCCGGGGCGGCAAGGGCGAGCGCGGTGGCGGCAAACAGACCGCATATAATGAAGCGCCTCATGCATTTCCTCCTCGACTGGAACTGATACGGTCGATTCCCGTATATTTACCTGCGACTTACGCCGGGCGAGGCGAAATCGCGAGTCCCGGTCATAATAGAAGTCATCACGGAATACAGCAATCACTACATTCGGGTATTGCGAACAAGACAAACGTTCACGGAGGGATTTGAATGTTTTTTGACCCCCTGTACTGGCTAGTCATCGGAATCGGAATGGTTCTCTCGATCTGGGCCAGCATGAAGACGAAGGGGACATTCCACAAGTACAGCGAGTACACCACGCGCTCGCGCATGACGGGCGCGCAGGTGGCGGAGGCGATTCTGCGCGACAACAACATCAACGACGTGCAGATCGTTCCCATCAAGGGCAACCTCACCGATCACTACGATCCACGCTCGAAGGTGCTGCGCCTCTCGGAAGGCGTTTTCGGCAGCACGAGCATGTCGGCAGCCGGTGTGGCCGCGCACGAAGTGGGACACGCGATTCAGCACGCGCAGGGTTATGCGCCGCTCAAGTTCCGCTCGGCGTGGGTGCCGGTCGCGAACATCGGCGGCGGACTGAGCATGTTCGTGTTGATGGGGGCGCTGTTCATGGGTGGTGCCGCCACGGTGATGGGATCGAAGCTCGCGCTGGCCGGCGTGCTCCTGTTTGCGACCACGACGCTTTTCACCCTGGTGACGCTGCCGGTCGAATTCGACGCGAGTCGCCGCGCGCTGGCGACGCTCAAGCGCGGCTCCTATCTCGCGCCCGATGAGCTCTCCGGCGCGAAGAAGGTGTTGGACGCGGCCGCACTGACGTATGTCGCGGCGTTCGTAACTTCGGCCCTGACGCTGTTGTACTGGATGATGCGTCTGGGTCTCCTGGGCGGCCGTCGCAGCGACTAGGATTCGACCACATTGGTTCAAGCCAGAGCCCGGGTGGAAACGCCCGGGCTTTGTTGATCGGAGTGCGTCATGCAACTGAAGCGCATCAGCATTGCTGCCGTTTTGTTTTCGCTCGTCGCCGTCGCCGTGCAGGCCGCGGAGTTCGTGGTGAAGCCCGGGAAGCCCAACGAGGTGGTGTTCACTTCGAAAGCGGCGAGCGAGAGTTTCCAGGGCAAAACGGATCAGATGAGCGGAAGCATCGCGGTTGATCCCGCGCAGGTGGGCGACACGGTCGCGGTGCACATCGAAGTGGATCTCAAGAGTCTCAGCACGGGAATCGGCAAACGCGACCAGCACATGCGCGACAATCACCTCGAGACCGGCAAGTACCCCAGGGCGATCTTCGACGGTGTCACCGTGAAAGGCGGCGGCGCGCTCGTCGCCGGCACGCCGTCCAGGCTGGATGTGGAAGGGAACTTCACCCTCCACGGTGTGACGCGTCGGCTTCGCACCACGGTGGAGGTGCTGCTCAAGGATGAACGCACGCTGCAGTTCAAGACGGCCTTCAACGTGCCGCTCGCCGACTACAAGATCGACCGTCCCAAATTCCTGTTCTTGAAACTCGGTGAAGTGCAGGAGCTCACGGTCAGCGGCGTGGCGACGGCGAAGTGACTGGCCCGCTCCGATAAACCGCAAACACTCCGGCTCCCGCGGTGTAATCACGCACATGCGTGAACGCGCCGCTGTGCTCGACGACAATGCGCCAGACGGGATTGTGATACACGATCCACACCGTGCGCGGATGCTTCACCATGGAACGCTCGAGGTGCGCGACCACCGCCGCCAGCACGGTCGCGTCGAAGGGATTGAACAGGTACAGCACCGTATCGCGCGCATCGAAAGTGTAGTCCGCGGCGTCCGCATTCATGATCGACGCGGTGAATCGCCGCTGCGTGCGCCGGCGCAGTGTCTCCAGATTGTGCTCGGCGATCCGACACAGCGCCGGCGAGTAATCCACACCGGTGACATGCGCGAAACCCGACAACACGGCCACCATCAGCGCGCGACCCTTGCCGCATCCGAGATCCACAAAACTACCGTCAGTCGGAACGTGTGCTGCACGCAACACACGCTGGAGCGGAAGCGCCCGCGTCGGCTCGTAACGAATGCCGCGCGAGAGGTTCGGACTCGCGACATCCGAGAGCGATGCGTTTTCGATCACCCCGCGCGTGTCGCTGCCGAAGGCGAGGTCGAAATGGCGGTCCAGAAAGCGGCTGATGGCCGCATTGGCATGCCGGAACGCGGCGCGGACGGTGTAAACCACACCGTGACTTCGCAGCGAACGCCCGATGCGGGCATTGACAGAACCGGAGGAATCACGCATCATTCGGATTGTAAGTACCGCCCTTGACTATAGCGGCAGGCCCGCCGCTCTAACAACGTCCCCCAAGGAGCCCGCTCTACCTCGCTTCGCTATCGCTGCCGGAAAGCAACCGGCCCTAACCAACGCCCGGACCGACCGACGGGGTAGCACTTTGCGCCTGATTCTCGACTCTACACGAGCCCGCGAACATTACGCGTCTCTGCACGCCAACTATCCGGGCGCCACTGTTTACCAGACGCCAGCCTGGCTGGATCTCTGGAAGCGGCTCGGCTCGGATATCGTGTTTGTGGAGCCGGAAAAGGACACCCTGGTGCCGTTCGTGTGCCGCGGCCGCGGTGCCATGCGCCGGGCCTATTCGCTCCCGTTCGACACCTACGGCGGACCCGTCACGCCCCATCCCAACGGCCACAAGATGATGTTCGAAAATGCCATCGAGCCGCTGAAGACGTCGTCGGTCCGGCTGGTCGACTATCGCTCGGGCGTGGCGTCGACCAATGGCGCCGCGCGCCATCTCACCTGTCATATCGTGAACCTCTCGAAGGGCTACAGCGCCGCCGCCGCCCGTTATTCGGATTCGAACGAGCGCCTGATCCGGCAGGCACCCGAGCGCGGCGTTCGCATTCGCGTCATGAACGACGAAGCGAGCCTGGAGACGTTCTACCAGCTCCACGTTCGCACCGTGGCGCGTTACGGTGCGCGCGGTCTCTCGCGCGAGTTCTTTCACGCGCTGTTTCATTCGCTGGTGCCGGCGCAACTGGCCACGTTCTACCTCGCGTATCGTGATGGTGTCGCGGTGGCCGGGAACCTGGTGTTGCGCTGGAAAGGACGCGCGTCGGACTGGATGTGGGTTTACGACG
>DATNGX010000107.1:0-5032 GCA_035605755.1 Candidatus Krumholzibacteriia bacterium | reverse complement strand
CCCACCGCGACATCCGCGAACAAAACGTGCGCCTCCTCCAAATCCACCATCGGGAGCGCGTTTTTCACCGCCGGGTGCGCATCGAGCCGGTAGTGCGACGTCCATATCTCGGTAACGACGCCCGTGACCTTATCCGTAACTTTCATCTTATATGGGATGATGCGCGCGCTGGACCTGAGCAGCGCGATGATGTCAGCAGCCGAAAGACCATTGTTCACAGTCCACATCAGCGATGCGACACCCGCGACCATGGGAGCGGCCATGCTCGTGCCACCCAGGTCACCATAGTCGGTAGCACCAGACGGGTGAACGACGCCATATTTGTCCGTGCACGGATCGCGCGCGTAGGTAGGCATTGTTGAATGGATTGCGTTGCCGGGCGCAAATATGGTGATCGCATCATAGTTGTCGCGATCCGGGTCACACGGTGTGTCATCCTCGTAAGTCCCGCCGACAGCAACCACGAAGTCAAAGTCCGCGGCGTATGCGGATGGCCAGTCGAGGGCAACATTGTTTTCATCCGCGGGGTTTTCACCGGCAGCACAAACAAACAGCACTTTGCCGGCAAAGGAGGCCGCGTCCTCACACATTTCCCTCAGATGCTCGGGCTCGGGAGCGACGCCCATGCTCATGTTGACCACGACCCGGTCGTAGACCCCGGTGGCATAGTCGAGAAGATCCGCAACGGCATTTTTCAAGTCGTCACTCCCGAAACTCCCGCACGCATCGGCCACACGCGCGATGTACACCGGGCATTCCCAGTTGACACCCGCGACGCCGATCCCATTGTTGCCGTCCGCCGAAGCGATGCCGGCTACGTGCGTACCGTGTCCGTCGTAATGCTCGTCGCGCGGTATGTCGTCATCGATGACATAGTCATGCCTCACGGTTCCATGCCGGACGATGTAGCGCGTTGGCGGATCCTTGAGGTCAGGATGATCGGGGCTCGAGCCCGTCATGCTGATTCCCGTATCCATGATCCCAAGCAGCACCTTGTTGTTGCCGGTGGTCAGATCCCAGGCATCCGGCATATGAATAGTGTCGGGCCACCACTCCAGTTGATAATCCGGCGTGTTATCCGGCATCAGGTGGAGTTCGCCGATGATGGCGGGCTCGACATAGCGGATGCGCTGATCAGATGCCTTGATCAGACCTGCGAGGTCGAGGATCTGCGAAGCACTCAGGGGCGCGAACTTGAACACCGCCCACCGGCGACCGGGTGTGTAAACGGCAATCGCAGGTGTGTGTGCATGAGTCTCGATGAGATGGGGGATGCCGGCGAGAATCGACTCGGGATTCCGTACTCCGGGCCGCACCGAAACCACCAGGCGGTCGGGGCGAATGCGGATCTGTTGATTGTTCCAGGTTCCAGAAACAGAGGGAATTCGCAGCGGGGGCATGGTTCACGTCCTGGTCTTGAGTAGCGTGGGACGCTGTCAGGCCGCGGAGGGGGCTGGCCTTCGATGAGGACCTGTCTCCAATGATGGTAGTCCCGGGCCGGACCGTCGTCAACGGGGTGGTAGACGCTGCGCTGCTAGACGCGGAGTACAAGGCGGCGCTCCGCCGCCGCGGCGCGGTCGCGCCCGCGCCGCACTAAATCGAAGATCTCCGCGCCCAGGACGTCAATCTCGGTGAACTTATAGCGCTCTTCGCCGAACTTCTCGATGGTCTCGGTCTGGCGGGCGAGCATGGCGGCGTCCTGTTTGAAGACACGCATCGCGAAGGGGCGCAGGACGGGAGTAACCAGCGGTCCCGGGATGGGAAGGCGGAAGGTGAACATGACGAACAGGCGCGTGAAATAATCCTCCACGGGCGAAAGCGCGGCGCTGATGCACAGGTGCGAATCGCCGAGGCGATACTCGACCTGCGCGACGCACGGGAGAATGAAACGATCGAAGTGGATGACTTCCCCGCCGCGCGGTGCGAGAAACTTGGCGACGAGCCCGGGCGGGCGCGATTCGCCGACGTATTCGGCTTCCACGCGATCGCTCGATCGGCGCACGATGACTTCGATCTCACGCCGCGCGCGCGTGTCGTTGCGGAAGAGTCCGCCGTGCAGGAACGCGGTGTGCGGGACATCGAGGGCGTTCTCGGCTACTGCATGGAGCGAAGCGCGCACATCGAGCACATCGCTGGCGCTTGTGTAGCCGCGTTCACCGGCATGGGGAAAGAGGTACGGCTCGACCTGCGGTGTTGCGTTCTCGCGCCCGTACACCCACACAAATCCCTGTGATTCGCGCGCGGCGAACGAGGCAACACCGCGTTCGCGCGAACGCACTTCGCCCACGAGCCCGGGAATGGCGCAGCACTCGCCTTTGGCGTCGAACTCCCAGCCGTGATACGCACACTGAAGCTGGGATCCGCGCACCTTCCCGAGCGAGAGCGGAACATTTCTGTGCGGGCAACGATCGAGCAACGCGGCGGGCGCGCCGCTCTTCGCGTCACGAAAGAGAACGAGCGGCTGGGAGAAGAGGGTGACGGAGAGCGGCCGCTTGCCGAGATCGCGCGAGCGGCGCACGGGGTACCAGTCGTCGCGGAAGTGCGCTATGAATCGGTGGCTCTCGTGTGTCATCGCCGTCATTATAGCATTGTGATACGCTGGCGCACGCATGGCCTGGTTTCAGAAGACAATTACGCTGGCGCCGCGCTCGCGCGGCTTCCATCTCATCACCGAAGAGCTGGTGCGCGCGCTTCCCGATCTCGCGCGCGTTCGGGTCGGTGTCGCGCACTTCTTCATCCAGCACACGTCGGCGTCTCTGTGCATCAACGAAAACGCGGATCCGACCGTGCGCGCGGACCTCGAGTCACACTTCGACATTCTGGCGCCGGAGAACGAGCCGCACTACCGCCACACCACCGAGGGACCCGACGACATGCCGGCGCACATCAAGGCGGCGCTGATCGGCAACAGTCTCACTATTCCGGTCACGGACGGTCGGCTGAACCTGGGCACGTGGCAGGGCATCTGTCTGTGCGAGCACCGCGATCGCGGCGGTGCGCGCCGCGTGGTGGTTACGATCGAGGGAGAGACGTAACCACGGCGTCGCGGTGCGGTGCCATGGCGCGTTGCAGCAGGACACAACCGATCACGCAGCACGCGCCGCAGGCGAGCCACAGCGCGCGCGCATGCCATTCCCATAGCCGTGTCCCCAGCATGGGGCCGATCACGGCTCCGATCCCCCACGCAATTCCCCACGCCCCCTGGTAGCGCCCGCGCATGTGCGGCGGCGACGAGTTGGCCACGTGTGCGGCCGACATCGGGAAATAGAGCATCTCGCCGATGGTCCACAGCACGGCGGCGGTGGCAAGCAGCGCAATCGAGCTCACGTATCCGGTCAGCACAAAACCCGAACCGAAGATCAGAAACCCGATCGACATCACCGTCCGCGAATTGTGGCGGCGCGTGAACGTGGTGAGGGGAAGCTCGGTGAGACAGATGAGCGCGCCGTTCAAGGAGAGCATGAGCCCGAAAGTTCCGCTGGAGTAGCCGTAGGCCTTGATCTGCAGCGGATAGGCGGCCACATGCTGCATGAACACCATCGAGCCCATGAAGGTGGCGCCCAGAAAGATGAGATAGCGCGTGTCGTGCATGATGACGCGAAACGCGTTGCGCGCCGCGGGATCGACGTGGTGTTCGACCACGCGATTGGGAATCATCGCGATGGCGATGCCTGCATAAACCAGCGACGTCACGGCGTCGCCGAGGAAGAGAAAGAGAAACGACTTGTGCGCCACGAATCCGCCCACGGCGGGGCCGATGGCAAAGCCGAGATTGATGGCGAGACGATACACCGCGTAGGCGGTCACACGCTGCGCGGGTGTGGTGACGTCGGCAATCAGCGCGGACGCGGCCGGCCGGTACATCTCGGCGCAGAATCCCGCCAGCACGGAAAGGGCGACGAGCGTGGTGTACCCGGTGGCCTGCGAGAAGATCACCATGGTGACGGCGGAGAGCAGCATCGACATCACGATGCTGTTGCGGCGTCCCAGGTGATCGGCCAGCCACCCGCCCGCCAGCGACGCGCCGATGGCGCCGACGCCGTACATGCCCACCGCGAATCCGGCCTGCGTGGGCGTGTAGCCCTTGCCGGTCAGATAAAACGTCAGGAAAACAAAGACGAAGCTGCCGAAACGATTGATCAGCGTGCCCGCGAAGAGCACCCAGATCAGGCGGGGCATGGCGCGAAGATCTTTGATCAGTGACATGGTGGCGGCGTAAAAACCGATACACTACATTACGCGGAGTGAAAACGCCATGACGAGACCCAGCAAAGGCCACGGCACCGCAGACAATCCCACCGGACGCTTCGAGCGCCTCGCCTACGACCACGACGCCGAGTTCGTGCAGCCCGATCCCGAGTCCGAAGAGGAAGCGCCGCATCCCGCGACGGAATATTTTCGCGATCACACGCGCGGCATCATCGCGCACAACGAGAGTCCCGATGTGGGATTCGACGCCAGCATCAACGTGTACCGCGGGTGCTCACATGCGTGCTCATATTGTTTCGCGAGGCCGACGCACGAATATCTCGGCCTCTCCGCCGGCCTCGACTTCGAAACCAAGATCTTCGTCAAGGAAGATGCGCCGGAGCTGTTGCGCGACGAATTGTCGAAGCCGTCATGGAAACCCACGCCGCTCGGGATGAGCGGTGTGACCGATCCGTATCAGCCCATCGAGCGCAAGCTGGGTATCACGCGCAAATGCCTCGAGGTCATGGTCGAGTTCCGCCAGCCCGTGCTCGTCATCACCAAGAACCACCTGGTGACACGCGACGTCGACCTGCTTGCCGAGCTGGCGACGCACCATGCGGCGGCGGCGTACCTCTCCATCACGACGCTCGACGCAACCCTCGCGCGGCACATGGAACCGCGCACGTCGTCGCCGCAGAAGCGACTCGAAGCTGTGGAGGTCCTGGCCAACGCAGGCATCCCCACCGGTGTGCTGGTGGCACCCGTCATTCCCGGAATCACCGACCACGAGCTGCCGCGCATCATTGAAGCGGCCGCCAACGCAGGCGCGAAGAGCGCGGGC
>DATNGX010000106.1:0-6549 GCA_035605755.1 Candidatus Krumholzibacteriia bacterium | reverse complement strand
GAGGCGAACAGGATCGGAAGCGAGATCGGCGGGAAGCACCTTGATCGCGACGTCGCGATCGAGCCTGGTATCGCGCGCGCGATACACTTCACCCATGCCACCTTTGCCGAGCAGGCCGGTGATCTGGTAGTGCCCCAGTTGTTTTCCGATCAAGTATGGACTCCGGTGGTTGGGGGTGGTTTCGTATTCTAGCGCATGAATACAGAGGCTGTACACCGCCCGAACGCCGCTGGTTGCGCCATGCGATTCTAGCGCTGTTATGAAGAAAAGCGAAGGCCCGGCTGTCTTTCGACAACCGGGCCCTGTTCGTCACTTGCCCGTTTGTGGACTTACTTGAGCAGTACCAATTTTCGTGTCAGCACAGGTTGACCGGGGACGTTGAGCCGGTAGAAATAGATCCCCGATGGCACCCGTTCACCCTTGTTGCTGCGACCGTCCCAGTTGACGACATACTGACCGGCCCGCGCATGGCTGTCGAACAGCGTTGCGATGAGCCGGCCGTGCACATCGTAGAGCTTGAGATTCACTCTGGCTGCCACCGGTGTGCTGAACTCGATCCGCGCCGCCGGGTTGGACGGATTGGGATAGCTCTGTCGCAGCGCGAGCTTCGGTGGCTCCGGAGTCACGGCTGTTGCGCCCTGCACCACTTCGAACTCACGCATCATGTCGTTCTCTTCGTGCTCGAGCACGTGGCAGTGATACGGATACTTGCCCGTGTAATCCTCGAACTTGCAGATCACACGCAACACCTGGTCGGGATAAACCGGCGCGGTGTCCTTCCATCCCGCTTCCCATGGCTCCGGCGGAATGGGATCCCCCACGGTCACGACGGAATCACCCACCATGACGAAATCCTGTCGGTCCAGAATCTGGAACATGGTCAGGTGCATGTGCATCGGATGCACCACACCGGAATTGTTGATGAATCTCCATACTTCGGTGGTACCGAGCTTCGGAAACTCATCAATGGGATCGCCGAAGTGCTTGCCATTGATCATCCACATGGAGCTCGTGCAATCGCCCGCCATCTTGCTCAAAACCAGGTCGCGGTGCTCCACCGCCTGGGCTTCGGGAATCGGCGGCACGGCGACGAGCGTCGCGGGGATGGGTGTTGTGTGGCCGGGCTGTCCCACCACGACAAACTTCATCACGTTGGGAATATCGCTCGGCCCGCTGTTGGCCGGCCAACCGGCCGCGGCACTGTTCTGGAGGATGATTTCCGTGCCCGCGGGATACGACGCGAAGTCGATGACGACGTCGAAGCGCTCGCCCGGTGTCATGGTGAGCGAGTTCTTCACCACCGGCGCCGGGAGCAGCCCGCCTTCGTCACCGATGACCGTGAACGGTGCGCCGTTGGAAAGCGTGAGCACATAAGAGCGTGTGTTGGAACCCTCCAGCATGCGGAAACGATATTTGCCCTGCTTCACGTTCAGATAGGGCCACACCTTTCCGTTGACCAGGATGACGTCGCCATAGAAGTGATCCATCCACATCTCGGGATACTTGAGCGATCCGTCGTTGTGGAACGCGCGATCCTGAATCGCGAGACCGATCTCGTACTCGCCTGATGGCAGGTTGAGACCCGCCTGCGCCGGGTCGAACAGAAGATAGAACCCCGCGAGGCCCATCATCACGTTGAGACGCGTGATGCCGAGCGCATGGTCGTGATACCACAACGTGCCTGCCACCTGATGGTTCGGGTAATGCGTCGTCTGTTGCTGGCCGGGCAGGATGGTGTTGGTGGGATACCCATCGCTCGCCGTTTCGACGTGCCCGCCGTGCAGGTGCGTCACGATGCGCGGTTTGTTTCCTTCGGTGTCAGGACCGTGAATGCACAGATCCACGGGCAGATAGTGCGTGGTGCGCAGCACACCGTTCTCACGCAGATCATTGATCCAGTTCACGGTGACGGCCTGATCCACCGATGCCACGATGGTCGGCCCGGGATACATGCCGTTGTAACCCCAAACCGTGGTGAGCGGAAGATCGCGATGCAGCTTCTGCGTCACCTGTTGGATGGCGATGTTGTACTCCGCCGTTCCCCCGATGGAGCCGGAAATCGGTGTGGCAAGCGGAGGAATCGGGAGCGCATCCACGAACGGTGTCAGCGCCAGCGGACACAGATCCGTCACACAGGGCGCATTGTCGCCCTGGTATATCCCGCCCGCCGCGACGCACTGTGCCTGCGTCAGCACGTTGCACACTCCCGCCGGGAGACAGCACGCGCCGCTGGGAGCAGGAAGCGTGTATGTCACGATGAGCTTCGGACGCTGCGCCGCATTGGCGATGAATTGCCGGCTGTCGAATCGTTTCTGCGTGTTGCCGGATTCAACACCGATCAACACCCAGCCGAAGTTGCTCGATGGCGAATTGAGCCACGCCTGTGCGTCGCTCATTAATGTGGCAGACGTCCACTGGTAGGTGCCGGTACCGGTAACCGCCGTGGTCGCGCTGGCGGTGGCGTTGTACTGTCCGCCCGCCGTTGTCCACGTGGTGGCCGGATACAGCCGGTGCGTCCAGGTGGCGTCGTTGGTGGTTGCCGCGGCGCCGGTGGACTCATCACCGGTGGCATCCGAGGTGCCTTCACCCCATTGCGCGAGCACCTTGTGCACGTTCACGTTGGTCGTGCTCCCGCTGATCAGGCTCGCTTCCAGCTGAAGTTTGACGCTCGTGAGCGTGGCATTGGCAGGAACAGCACTGGCGATGTCGAACTGAAGCAGCGAGCGCTTGACCCCGCTGGCGTTGACACGACCCACAAAGAGATATTCGCCGGCGCCGTTGCTGAGCGTGCCCGAGCTTGCGTACATGGTGTTGTCTTTGACAGGGCTGAGCGTCGCCAGCTCGTAACCGCACGGACTGGGCGTGCACGTCGTGAGGTCGCCCTGGTAGGTGCCGCCCTGCAGCGCGCAATCCGCCGCCGAGAGAATGGTGCACCCGGAGCCGGCCGGCAGGCAGCATGCGCCTGTGACGGTTCCCGCCGGAGTGAACTCAACGGTCAGCTGCGGGCGCTGCGATGCGATGGATGAGGTCCGGCTGTCGAACCGCTTGCTCGAGCGCGTGGTGCTCTCGTCGCCAATCATGAGCCAGCCGAAATTCTGTGAGGGCGTATCGAGCCAGCCCTGCACATCCGCCAGCATGATGACCGACGACCACGCGTAGAATCCGTCGTTTCCCACCGGAGTGGTGGCGCTTGCCTGCGGTGCGTGATCGCCACCCGCTGTTGTCCACAGCGTGCCCGGATAGAAGCGGTGGATCCACGTCGCATCGTTGGTGGTCGACGCGATGCCCTGGCCTTCTTCCGCGTCAGCATTCGAGGTGCCCTCACCCCAGCTTGCCGTCACCGGATAAATCGACGTGCTGTAAAGGGTGGTCTCCTTCGAGCGCGACATGTACAGATGAAGCGTCACGCTTGTGATGGTTGCACCCGCCGGAATGTTGGAGGCGATATCGAATTTGATGACGGCGCGGCGCTTGAACCCTTCGCGCGTGCGCCCGGTGAAGAAATAATCCCCCGCGCCGTTGCTCACGGCACCGGTGGCGTTTTCGTACAGCGTGTTGTCCTGCGATGCTGGAATGTTCACGGCGACGGCGCGCCCATCGGTTGGAAGCAGCGCCACCATCAAGAACAGCCCCATAATTATGCGTAGAAATCGTTTCACGGCCCCTCCTCCGCCCCTGGTTGTCTCGTGCGGCCACAGTCTGAATCAAGGGCTCATACGTAGTATAACGGACTTAATTGTCTTTTTTGTGACTATTTTCACGAAACTGACAACTTATTATGTGGCAAGCGGTTGAGTTCGAAGGGCTAGCGGTACAGGCTTTTGACCCGGCCCCAGGTACTGGGTTGGGTCGCTTGCAGCGGAGTGCGGTAGTAAATGACGAGCTCGGGCGGGTTGGCGGTTTCGCGAGAGTCGAAGCGGCGTGCGGTGGAGGGCGCGCTTTCCGGCCCTTGTATCAACCAGCCAAAATTGGAAGCCGGCGATGAAAACCAGAATGCAACATCCTGTGCAAGCGCGGCACTCTTCCACACGTGCCAGCCGCTGACGCCCACACTCGTTGCGGCGCTCGAGGCCGGTTCGAAATCGCCGCCCGCCGTGGTCCACACAATGCCCGGAAAAAACCGGTGCAGCCAGGTGGCATCGCCGGCAGTGGAGGCAGCGCCGGCGCCGCCAATGGAAAGCGATGTCCCTTCTCCCCAATCAGCGAGCACACGGTGGACCGAAACCATCTGCGCCGTGGAATTGGGCGCGCTGTCGACGTTCAATCGCAGCTCGACGGAATCGATGATCGCCGATGCGTGCAGCGAGTCCGCTACCGGGAAGTAGACCAGCCCACGGCGCGTGTTGGAGAGGCTGTTGTTTCCCGCGAAAATGCCCGCGCCCGCGCCGTTACTGAGCGAGCCGTCCAGGGTCAGAAAAAGCGTGTTGTCGCGGGATGAATGGAGGACGAGGACGTCGGCGCTTGCAGCCGTGCACATCGCCACCAGTGCGGCCAGCACCAGGTAGAGACGCGTTCTCATGCCTCAATCATACCACACTCTTCACCTGTGCGGCCGGGGGCGGGGGCACAGCGCACGAGCCACCCGCAAATGTTATGATGGTCCCATGACCAATCCACTCAATGCGGGCCCGCTCTCCGAAGAGGAGTTTGACCGGCTCGACGACATTCTGAATATCAATGAAGAAGGCGGCCTGACGGTGGAGAGTGTGGACGGCTTCTTTGCCGCCCTCGTCTGTTCACCGGTGGTGGCGCAACCGAGCGAATGGCTCCCGGTGGTATGGGGCGGCGCGCCCCCCGAGTGGACAACCGTGGAAGAAGCCCAGGAGGCCATCGGCCTTCTGATGCGGATGTGGAACCAGGTTGCCGAGGAGATCCAGGAAAACGACTTTGCTCCGCTGATGACGACGGGTCTCGACGGAGAGGGAAACGAAGTCGTGCTTCCGCACGCGTGGTGCATGGGGTTCATGGAGGGCATGCAGCTGCACGCGCAGTACTGGCTCGATGAGTCGAACGAGGAGTTGCAGAAGCTCCTGCTTCCGATCGGGATTGTCGCCATGGACGCCGCCGTTCTGCTTGGCGTGGCGCCCGAGGAACAGGAGCAGTTGCCTTTCGCGGAGCTGGCTCAATGTGTCGAGTTGCTGCCCGCCGTCGTACTCGAGCTTCGCGACTACTGGCTCCAGCATCCCGTCAGCCAGTCGATACCGCGCACCGGCGCGGCGAACCTCGCGTCCAACGAGCCCTGCCCGTGCGGCAGCGGCCGGGCGTTCAAGAGCTGCCATGGGGCGTCAACCCAGTAGATGATGATGGAAGATTCCACTCCGACACTCGACGAATTTCTCGCAGCGTGCGACAGCGCGTTTGCGTTCCTGGTGCGCGACTACGGCTTCAAGCGCCTCCCCAAGCCGATGGAGTTCAACCGCTACAGCGTCCGCTACAAGAAGAACGAGCTGGAAGTCGACGTCTACGGAGAGAGCTACGGCAATTCGGCGGAGTGCCAGCTGGTGCGCGGCGATGATCGACTCTACCTTTCGCTGCTCCTGCCTCCATCCGCGCACACGCCCCGCCCCGAGGGACAACTCACCCAGATTGCTGCCATCGCCATGGAGCTGCAGCAACACGTATCGGATTTCCTGAGCGGTGATACGAAGCGCTTCGACACCTGGCTCTCGGAGTGGCGAAAGCGTTTTCCTAAGATGCCGTAGCCGATTCGCGACGCGGCTTGAGAACGGTGTAGGCCACGACGCCGCCGCCGATGTCGATCACGACGTGCAGGACCATAACGGGAATGAGCGAGTGGGTGACGAAAACGATGAGCGTCATGAACGCGCCCACGATCGCCGTCTTGATGATGCCGCTTCTGCCCTGGTAGCCGTGGAGCAACCCGAACGGAATCAGCGCCAGCGCCGCGGCTCCCCACCATGTGACGAGCGGCGCCAGAGCGCCGATCAGATAACCGCGAAACAGAAATTCCTCGCAGATTCCCGCCGTCATCGATACCAGGAAAAACCAGCGCAGCTCCCTGTCGTTGTGCGGCAGAATGATTTCGACCGACTTGATGCTCTTGCTGTCGCGCGCAGCGGTGCGCGCCTTTGCACTCCGGTCCAGCATCCACACCTGATACGCGTGGAGCGCGAACACCGCGAGCACGAGCGCGACACTTCCCCACAAGCGCCACCCCACCATCGGTCGCATGCCGATGCTCTCCCACGACCTTCCCGCATGCAGCCAGATGAACGCGGCGCCGGCCGCGATCACCCACTGCTGCAGCAACGTCATTTTGTACTCGTGAAGCAGTGCGCGCCGCGGATCTTTTTCGACCGCCTGCCGGAAGCGCGGCCATTCGATCCACTTGGCGTAGACCGGCCACGCCAGCATGAGGAACGCGCAGAAAGCGATGTCGAGAAGCGGCAGATGCATCAGCGCAAAGCCGTGAACCAGAGATATACCGTGAAGTCGTCTTTCGGGTTGTCGACGGGCCAGGCGAAATCGAGGCGCAGGTTGGCGGCGTGCTCGACGGGCCAGAGATAACGCTGAAGTCCGAATCCCGCT
>DATNGX010000105.1:0-2434 GCA_035605755.1 Candidatus Krumholzibacteriia bacterium | reverse complement strand
GGTGCGCTCTTTTACAAGACAACCGACGGGGGTGCCACCTGGACCAAATTGACCAATGCGCCGAACACGGGGTACAGCGACATTTCGACCACTCCCGGAGTCGCAAACATGGCATGCGGGAGCCGGAACATCGTACGCACCGTCGATGATGGCGCGACATTCAACGTCATCGTGCTCCCATGGACGACCCGGATGAACGCTCTCTACTTTTTCGACGCCAACACCGGCGTGGCTGCCGGCGAGTCGGGCACGATTGTTCGCACTACCGACGGGGGCACAACGTGGACGCGCTTCTTGACTGGCTCCACGCGTGCATTCTCTGCGGTTTCATTCGGGAGTTCCCTGATTGGAACGGCGGTCGGCGATGCGGGCGAAATAAGAGTTACCAGCGATGGCGGCGTGACCTGGCAATGGCAGTTCAGCGGGGCACCCGCGCTGGGCGACGTGCAAATGACCGCGTTCGACACCGGTACCATCGTTGGCAGCAAGGGACTGATTCTGCGCATGGAGCCGCAGATGCCCGTTCCAGTCTTGATCAGCTCGTTTCACGCGCAGGCGGATCCCGCGGGTGTCCGGCTGACGTGGGCCGTTTACACGGACGAGCATCTGCAGGGTTTCAATGTGATCCGGAGCGAGCGTGCGACGGCGCGCGAAGTCGCTGTCAATCGCGAGCTGTTGCCGGCCGATGCCCGCGTGTTTGTCGACAAGGACGCGCGAGCGGGAGTGGCGTACGAGTACACGTTGATCGCGTTGGCGGACTCCGGCCCGATTCGATCGGCACCGGCAAGCGCGAGCATGCCCGCGCTCCAAGCACGCCTGTTTCAAAACATCCCGAATCCCTTCAACCCGACCACGTCGATCGCATACGAGGTTCCGGCGCTTTCGCCGGTAACGCTGCGTGTATTCTCACTGGATGGAAGCCTCGTGCGAACACTGGTGAACCGGGCGCGTCCGGCGGGACGCCACGAAGCCGTGTGGGACGGTACGGACGAAAGTGGCCATCATGTTGCCTCGGGCCTCTACTTCTACCGGCTGACCGTCGGAAAAACCACGCTGTCGAGAAAGATGCTGCTGCTCAAGTAATACCGCTGGAAACTCTGTTACATGAAAACTGGATGAGAAGCGGGGCAAAATTGGCGAAAAGCCGCTTCGCCGGCCGGGCCGTCCGCCGCCCGGTGCTTTATCTTGTTGCTCATGTTCGAACCGGGGTTCTTTGACCTGCACCTGGGGCCGGCGTCCCTCGACGTCAGCGTGGTTATTCCCGTGAAGGACGAAGCCGCCAACGTGGTGCGTCTGGCCGGCGAAATCGAAGCCGTCATGAGCGCAACGCGGTGGTCGTGGGAATGTGTGTGGGTCGACGACGGCTCATCCGATGAAACGCTTCCACTGATCAGGCGTCTGGCGGCGGCCGACAGAAATCACCGCTTCGTGGAGCTGGAACGAAACTACGGTCAGTCGGCAGCCCTCGCCGCGGGATTTGTGTACTCACGCGGCGCCATGCTGGCGACCATCGACGGTGATGGACAAAACGACCCCGCCGACCTGCCACGACTCATTCAGCTCCTGGCCGAATCCAACCTGCACCTCGTGAACAGCTACCGGGAGCGGTCGCGGTTCGGACCCGTGCGCCGGCTTTCGTCGCGGATCGCGAATGCATTTCGCAACCGGCTCACCGGCGAGCACATCCGCGACATCGGGTGTTCCACCCGCGTCATGCGGCGCGAATGCCTGGAAGGAATTCTCGTTTTCAGGGGAATGCACCGTTTTCTGCCCACGCTCGTGCGGTTGAACGGTTATGACCGCATGGCAGAAGTACCCGTGCATCATCGCGGCCGCTGGAAAGGTACCAGCAAGTACGGCATCTCCAACCGGCTCTGGGTCGGGATTGCCGACACGCTGGCGGTCCGGTGGATGTCGCGCCGCTTGACGGCCCCGCGCGTGCGGCAGTCGTCGTTCGACGCGCAGCGTGAGGAGGCTTACCGATGAATTCGATCTGGATGGGGCTGGGATTCGTGGGGCAGGCCGTGTTCGGCGGACGCTTCTTCGTGCAGTGGATTGCCAGTGAACGCGCCGGTCACAGCGTGATTCCGCGTTTGTTCTGGTACATGAGCATCGTCGGCTCCGCCATTCTGCTCGCGTATGCGATCAACAAGCGCGACCCGGTCTTCATTCTGGGACAGAGCTTGGGATTTGCCGTCTACATCAGGAACCTGTACCTCGTTCGCCGCGACGACACGCGCGGCGAGGTATCACGAGCCAGTGGATAGACGTTCCTGGATTCTGCTCACCTTCCTTGCCCTCTTCGTCTCGTTGGCTTTTCAGGGCACGCGCGGCCTCTACGACCCGTCCGAGGGGCGCTACGCCGAAGTGGCGCGCGAGATGCGCGCGAGCGGAAACTATCTCGAACCAGTGCTCGCTCATCATCCGCACTGGA
>DATNGX010000104.1:0-3591 GCA_035605755.1 Candidatus Krumholzibacteriia bacterium | reverse complement strand
CGCTTCGCGACGGGCATCAAAACGAATGCTGACGGCACGAACACGCCGCCCGTCGGGGGTCCGTGCCCACGCGAATGACGTTTGATCGGTTTGGATCACGGGCAGATGCGTGAGCATGCCTCCCGCGAGCGTGGGCGAACGATACAGAACGGTGCCGTCTTCCAGCCACAACTGCAGAAACCCGTCACCGCGCGCGGTTGTGTACTCGGGCATGTCGAGATCCTCGAAGCCAAGCTGCACGGATGCGCCCTGCGCGCGCACCGTCGACGCCACCAGGCGGAGCTCCTCGCCCAGCTCTTCGTCGACGTCGGCGATCAGCGTGCTCTTCGCGCCACGATAAATCGCGATGCTCGCGAGGGCGAAAGCGCACGCCGTCACCACCACCGCGCCGACGAGCAACGATGTGCGAATTGATCTCATGGCGCGTCCGCCGCCAGCATGTATCCGAGTCCACGGCGGGTGTGTATCAGCCGCGGACGACCGTCACGCTCGAGCTTTTTCCGGATATAGCCCATGTATACGTCGACGACGTTGCTGTTGCGATCCATTCCCAGGTCGTAGATGCGGCTCGAGATTTCCTCGCGCGTCACCACCTCGCCCTTGCGGGCAGCGAGGAACTCGAGAATCCCGTATTCGCGCGCCGTAAGGTCGAGCGGCTCTCCGGCCCGCCGTGCAACACGAGCCGCGGTGTCGATCTCGAGATCTCCCACGTGAATCACGGCCGAGACCTGCTGGTAGGCGCGTCGCTGCAGCGAGCGCACGCGCGCCATCAGCTCTTCGAACGAGAACGGCTTGGTGAGATAATCATCGGCGCCCAGGTCGAGACCACGCACGCGATCGCGCACGGTCTCGCGCGCCGTCAGAACCAGGATGCGGCTGGTCACGCCCTGTTTGCGCAGCTCCTTCAACACCTCGAAGCCATCGCGCCTGGGCAGCATCAGGTCGAGAACGATGACGTCGTAGGGAGAGGAGGAAGCGAAGGCGATGCCTTCTTCGCCGTCGGCGGCCTGGTCGACCGCGTAGCCGTTCTCGCGCAGGCCGCGCACCAGCGAATGGCGCAAACGATCGTAGTCTTCAATTACAAGGACGCGCATGGCGTCACCCAGCCTGTTCCTGCGGCGCTCACATGTCGGGCGTGTACTTCTTGCGAACCATGGTAAAGCGGTCAAGCGTGCGTGTGTACTCCATGCCACCCATACGCCCGATGGGATGGTACTTGTCGTAGTCGATCTTGCCGTCCTTGAGGACGGACTCATCGGCGTGCACGAGCACGATACGTCCCACGACGATGGTGCCGCTTCCCACTTCGTCGGCACCCACCTGCATGAGATCGTGCAGCTCGCATTCGAAACTGATGGGCGATTGCGCCAGGCGGGGTGGCAACACACGCTCGGACGGCACGGAGGTGAGACCGGCTTTCTCGAACTCGCTGATCCCGTGCGGGAACTCGGTGGCGGTGATGTTCATCACTTCGCCCAGTGACTCCGGCACCATGTTCACGACAAACTGCCCGTTTTCCTCGATGTTGAGGAGCGTGTGCTTCTTGCTGCCGTCGTCCTGACGGCTGCACACGAACAGAATGGCGGGCGGCTTCGACGAGACGCCATTGAAGAACGAGTACGGCGCCAGGTTGAGCCTGTGCGTGTGCGAAATGGTCGACACCCACGCAATCGGACGCGGCGCGATGGCGCGGATCAGGAATGCGTAGAGCTCGGACCGGGGCGTGGTAGCCGGATCGAGAATCATAAAACGTCGCGCAGCCTAGTACTGCCAGCTGTACGGATAGCTCGCGTCGTCGATGCTCTCGGCAGTCTTCACGACCTTGAGCGGACGGAACGTATCCACCATGACCGCAAGCTCGCCGGTTTCCTTCGCAGTCAGCGACTTCTCGAGCAGACCCGGCTGCGGTCCGTGCGGAATGCCGTACGGATGCAGCGTGATCGAGCCGATATCGATTCCCTTGCGGCTCATGAAATTGCCGTCCACGTAGTAGAGCACTTCATCGCTGTCGATGTTCGAGTGCGCGTACGGAATCGGCACCGCATTGGGATCGAAGTCGAACGGACGCGGGCAGAACGAGCAGATCACATATCCCGGGCCACTGAACGTGAGGTGCGTCGGCGGCGGCAGATGGACCTGGCCCACCTTCGGCATGTAGTCCCTGATGTTGAAGATCCACGGATAGTAGAAGCCGTCGTAACCGACCAGGTCGTACGGGTGGTGTCCCCATACGTATTCCTGAATACCGTGGTGCAGCCGGATGTGAAGCGGGAAGTCGCCCACTTCGTTGTGCGGCGTCTGGAATTCCGGGGTACGAATGTCGCGCTCGCAGTAGGGCGCATGCTCGAGTAGCTGCCCGTACTGGTTGCGATAATGTTTCGGCGTATCCACCGGCCCGCTCGACTCGACGTAGAACACGCGGTTGCCGTCGGTGTCGAACACCATGTTGTGAATCACACCGCGCGGAACGACGATGTAATCGCCGTCTCCGAACTTGAGATTGCCGAACATGCTTTCCAGAGTACCGCTGCCCTGGTGGATGAAGATGACTTCGTCGGCGTTGGCATTCTTGTAGAACGCGTCGCCCTTACCTTTCACGGGGCTCATGGTACCCATGGTGATGTCGGCGTTGAACATGAGCGGCACACGCCCGGTGACAAAATCGCCCTTGGGCTTCAAGTCGAACGTCTTTAGGTGCCGGTGGCGATGATCACCTTCGATCGAGTCGAGCGCAATGGGGCGGAACTTCCCCACCTTCGCCACACGCGTGGGCATGTGGATGTGATAGGCGTTGGAATAGATGTCCGAAAAACCGAGACGGCTGATGTGTTCCTCGAACTGGTGCTCGCCCTGTTCGTTGCGATAGACGACGTGACGCCGCCGCGGAATCTTGCCTCGCTGGATGTAAAACATGATGTGTCTCCTAGAGCGTGCCGCGCCGCTCCTGCTCGCGCTCGATGGATTCGAACAGCGCCTTGAAGTTGCCCTTGCCGAATGAGCGCGCGTTCTTGCGCTGGATCAATTCGAAGAAGAGCGTCGGGCGATCCTGCACCGGCTTGGTGAAGAGCTGGAGCAGATAGCCGCGGTCGTCGCGGTCGACCAGAATGCCCATGCTTTCGAGGATCTTCATGTCCTCTTCGATCACACCCACGCGCTGCGCCAGATCTTCGTAATACGTCTTGGGGACGTACAGGAACTCGGCGCCGTTCTCCACCAGCGTTTTGATCGTGAACACGATGTCGTTGGTCGACATCGCAATGTGCTGCACGCCGGCGCCGGAGTTGAAGTCGACGTATTCCTGAATCTGCGACTTCTTCAGGCCCTGCGCGGGCTCGTTGATCGGCATCTTGATGGTCTCGTTCTCGTCCGCCACCACGACGCTGCGCAGCGCCGTGTGTTCCGTCGAGATGTCCTTGTCGTCCACCGTCCACAGGCGCTGGAAGCCGAAGATGTTCTCGTAAAAGCGAACCACGTTCTCCATCTCGCTGTCGGGCTGGTTGCCCACGATGTGGTCGATGAAGAGCAGGCCCGTCGAGCGCGGCTTGATGCGCGACTTCGCCGGCACGTAGCCCGGCATGAACACGCCTTTGT
>DATNGX010000103.1:0-2313 GCA_035605755.1 Candidatus Krumholzibacteriia bacterium | reverse complement strand
TCGCGGTGGCAGTCAGCATCTCACCGATGAAGAGAGCCGCGAGCCATCCGAGGCGCTTCTTCACCATTTCCACGAGACCCACGGCGAGATAGGGCGCATCGAGTGCCTGGGTACCACCGATCTTCTGAATATCTTCGGTGGCTTCCTGCTCGACGACGTCGACGATGTCGTCAACGGTGACGATACCCTTCATGCGCCTGTGTGCGTCGACTACCGGAATCGCAATCAAATCGTGCTCGGCGAACACGCGGCTCACCGCTTCCTGGTCCATCTGCTCATCGACGGTGACGGTGTCTGTGCGCATCACGTCTTTCACGTGCGCGTTGGGTGGAGCCGAGAACAATTCACGAAACGAAACCACGCCGACAAGCTCGTGGTCGGGGGTGAGCGCATAGGCGTAGTAAATCATCTCGAGGTGCTCGTGTGCCTGGCGGCGCAGATACGCAATCGCTTCGTCGACACTCATCTCAGGGCGGAGCCGCGCATAGCGCGGATTCATGAGACCGCCGGCGCGGTCTTCCGCATAGGCGAGGAGCGCCGATACTTCGCGGCGGGTGAAGTCGTCGAGCAATTCGAGGAGCGCGTGGCGCTGCTCTTCGGGTGCGGCCTGGATCAGATCGGCGGCATCGTCGGGCGCCAGGAGGCGCATCCAGCGGCGGCGGTCCTGGGCGGGCAGCGCGGCCAGGAGCTCGGCGGCGTCCTGTCCGGGCAGCCCGAGGAAAAATTCCTCGGCCTGGTCGGCCGACAACAGGCCAAAACCGAGCACGCGCTCCTCGGTGGAAAGCACCACCCAGGCGTTGCGCAGATCGTCGATGGCGAGGCGGTCGGAACGCTCGTCGGTCGTCGTCATGGCCCAAATCTCCGCATCTTTTGCGTCATGGCGCGCGTAGTCTACGGCGCGGCTGCCGGGAAAGCCAATCGCAAACCCATGGCACCACGTGTATAATTCGCCCATGACCGAGCCACGCAAACTCAAATCTGGAATTGTGAATGTGACCTTCGGCGAAGGCTGCACCATCGTCGAACCCTGCAACCTCTACGGCTGCTCCGTGGGCGACGGATCCTTCGTGGGACCGTTCGTCGAGATTCAGAAGCAGGTGACCATCGGCAAGCGGGCGCGTATCCAGTCCCACGCCTTTATCTGTGAGCTGGTCACCATCGGCGACGACTGCTTCATCTCGCACGGGGCCATGTTCATCAACGATGTGTTCCAGATCGGCGGGCCGGCCTGGGGCCGGAACGACCTGTGGAAGCCGACCACCATCGGCAACAAGGTCTCGATCGGCACCAACGCCACCATTCTGCCGGTGACGATTTGCGACAACGTGGTCGTGGGCGCAGGTTCCGTCGTGACCAAGGACATCACCGTGCCGGGCATCTACGCCGGGAACCCGGCCCGGCTCATCCGCAAGCTATGAGCCCGGATACCTTCGTCACCGAATCGCCCTCCTCCACGCGCAAGCCCGCGAAGCACACTCCTCCCCTCAAGGTTCTCATCGTCAGCGCCTCGCTCGAGCCCGGGCATCGCTTTCCGCCGCCCGTCCATTTTGCCAATGCACTCGTCGAGCAGGGACTGTCTGTGTTGTTCGCCGCCGCAGTGGGTCCGCTGCGCAAAGGATTCTCCAAAACCGTGGGCTATCTTCTGATTGATGACGCCGAAAGCGCGCCCACCAAGACGGCGCACGAGCTCATGCGTCTCATTCATCATCACAAGCCCGACGTCGTGCACGCGCACGGCGCTCGTTGCGCGGTGGTTACAGCGCTTGCCGTCAAAGCCAGCCGCTCCCGATGCGCACGCGTGATGACTCACCATTCGCCCGGTCTCAAGCGCTTCCCGCGTTTCGTTAAAGCGCCCGTGCTCCGTCACGTCGCCGATCGCTACTTCGCCGCCAGCGACGCACTCGCGCTCGAGCTCGAAGGCCTCGGCATCGCGGGAAATCGCATCCGCGTCGAGTCCATCGACGACCGCAACGCTTCCAAGTTCGCGACCGATTCGATCGCGGTATACCACGAGCTCGTGGAGCCGATGGGAGGTTAGAACATGAAATCCGTGATCTTTGTTCTATTCCTTGCCTTCGCCGCAAACTCCTTCGCCGCTGAACCACTCGTCGTCCGGAATTTCGATCAACCCGCATGGGACAAGACGCACGGCATCGAACTCGCCGAAGATCTTCGCATCGGTGGCAAGGATCAGGAGGACGTGGTCTTCGGTACGATGGTTCACATCACGGCTGACTCGAAGGGACAGATCATTGTTGCGGATTACGCGCAAAATACGATCGAGAAGTTTGCTGCGGACGGCAAGTTGATCGG
>DATNGX010000102.1:0-3469 GCA_035605755.1 Candidatus Krumholzibacteriia bacterium | reverse complement strand
CTCAGACTGCGAACCGATGCGCATTCACGCCTCGGCCCGCCTCGTTCAGACCATCGCGCTCGTTCTTCTGATTGGCGGTCTGGCGCTGCGCTGGACCTCGGTCATGTTCCTCGGCCGGTACTTCACCGTGAATGTGACGGTGCTGCACGATCACCGCGTGGTTGATTCGGGCCCATATCGCTATGTGCGTCATCCTTCGTATTCGGGTCTCTTGCTCGCGTTCCTGGGACTCGGACTGTTCTTCAACAACTGGCTGAGTCTTGTGATTGTCGTCGTGCCGGTCACCATCGCACTCGTGTATCGCATTCGCATCGAAGAAGCCGCGCTCGGCGCCGCCATGGGCGCGGAATACGCAGCGTACTGCGCGCGCACCAAACGCCTCGTGCCCGGTATTCTCTAGCGAGCATGAAGGTCAAACACTTCAAGTCACCCGCGGAGTTTCGCGCCTGGCTCGAGAAACATCATGCCACGGAGCGCGAGCTGTGGGTGGGCTATTACAAGAAGAGCACGGGCCGGCCCAGCATGACGTGGCCGGAGTCCGTAGAGCAGGCGCTTTGCTTCGGCTGGATCGATGGCGTGCGTCGCTCGGTTGACGAGGACAGCTACACGATCCGCTTCACGCCGCGAAAGCCGACAAGTATCTGGAGCGCGATCAATCTGCGCAAGGTGAAGGAGCTGGTGAAGTCGGGTCACATGCGGCCGGCCGGGCTCGCCATTTATGAGGCGCGGCGCGACAAGGAGCACACGGGTTATTCGATCGCGGCGCTCACCACCGAGCTCGATCCGAAGTACGCAAAGCTGATGCGCAAGAACGCAGCCGCCTGGAAGTTCTATCAGGCCCAGCCCCCGGGCTACCGCAAGATGGTCACTCACTGGGTGACGAGTGCCAAACAGGAGGCCACACGAATGGCCCGTCTGGAAATACTGATGACGCATTCGGCCCGCGGCGAACGAATTCCGCGGCTCACACGCAAGAAGTAGCGCGCCTCCCGCCCTGTCTCGTGTAAACTCGCTCCATCGCTCCAACGACCCATTCAAGGAGAAAGTCGTGAACGCCGTCCGACTGACATGCTTTCTGCTCGCTCTCTTGTGTTCGGTCACAAACGCCGCCGAGAAACGTCCCATCAAGGAAACCGACTTGATGGCATTCAAGTGGATGGCCGATCCGCAAATCTCTCCGGACGGCTCACGCGTGATTTTCGTGCGCGTGGTTGTGAACGAGGACAAAGACAAATACGAGACGTCACTCTACATGGTGCGCACCGACGGCAAGAGTGAGCCGCAGCCGTTCAGCTCAGGCCCCGCCGATTACGCTCCACGCTGGTCGCCGGACGGAAAGACGATTGCGTTCGTCCGCTCGCTGGTGAAGGACGATCGTCCCGACGCACCGCAGGTGTGGCTGATTGCGGCCAACGGCGGCGAGGCGCGACAACTCACGCATCTGGCCAAAGGAGCGTCGGCTCCCGTGTGGTCGCCGGAGGGAGGCCGCATTGCGGTGACCTCGTCCACGCTCCCGGAAGACAGCGTGAAAGAAGATCCCAACACGCCGGCATCCAGGAAGAAGAGTGACGTGCGCGTGGTGACGCGCGCGATTTATCGTTTCAACGGGGCGGGGTACGTCGATCCCGAACGCCACGAGCACATTTTCATCGTGGGCGCGATGCCGCCTTCCGGCAGCATGGCGAAGGCACGGCAGCTCACCGCGGGTCAATTCGACGAAGAGAATCCACAGTGGTCGCGCGACGGCAAGCTGATCTACTTCACATCGACGCGCGTGCTCGAGCCCTACTACGCGCCCGAGGACAACGACCTCTACGCCGTTCCCGTGGATGGCGGCGACCTGATCACGGTGGCCGACATCGACGGCACCATCGCTGATGTCTCGGTTTCACCGGACGGAAAGCAGATCGCATTTGCGGGGAGCATCAACCAGCACCCGGTGCGGTCGTACAATCAGCCCGATATTTTCGTCACCGGGACAACGCCCGGAGGAGAGCCGCGCAATCTCACCGCCGACTACGACTTCGACGTGGACGACGGCGTGAGCTCGGACCAGCATGCGCCGCGCGCGGCCAATGGCGGCGGCATCGTATGGAGCCGGGACGGCAAGACGCTGCTGGTGACGAGCACCGTGCACGGCAACGGGAACCTGGTGCGCCTGCGCGTTTCCGATGGGCACGTCGATCCGTTCACCACCGGTGATCACGAGGTGATGTCGTACAAGGCCAGCGCCGACGGAGCCACCGTCGCCCTGACCATTTCGTCGTTCACGAACATCGGCGATTTGTACATTGCGGACGGAAAGAAAAACGCCAACACCACGCTGCGGCAGATTACGCACATCAACGACGAGCTTTTTGCCACACTCGATGTGAGCGCGCCGGAAGAACTCTGGTACGACAGTTTCGACGGACGCAAGATCCAGGGCTGGATCGTGAAGCCGCCTGCATTCAATGCGCAGCAGAAGTATCCGCTTATCCTGGAGATCCACGGCGGCCCGCACACGCCGTACGGCAACACGTTCATGCACGAGTTCCTGTGGATGGCGGCCAAGGGCTACGTGGTGCTCTACACCAACCCGCGCGGCAGCACGTCGTACGGGCAGGAGTTCGGGAATCTCATTCAGTTCAAGTATCCCGGCGACGACTACCAGGATCTGATGGCCGGCGTCGATGCCGTGGTCGCCAAGGGCTATATAGATGAGAAGCGCCTCGGCGTCACCGGCGGGAGCGGTGGCGGCGTTCTGACCAACTGGATCATCACGCGGACGCCGCGCTTTGCCGCCGCGGTTTCGCAGCGTTCCATCGCGGACTGGTACGGCTTCTGGTTCACCACCGATTTCTGGCTCTCGCAGCCCCAGTGGTTCCACGCCGCGCCGTGGGAGGATCCGGCCGACTTTGCGGCGCGCTCACCCATCACCCACATTGCCAACGTGACCACGCCGCTCATGCTCGTGGAAGGCGACTCCGACATGCGCACGCCTCCCTCGGACGGCGGCGAAGTGATGTTCCGCGCGCTCAAGTATCTGAAAAAGCCGGTGGTGATGGTGCGTTTTCCGGGCGAGACGCACGAGCTCTCGCGCTCCGGCGCCCCGCGCCACCGCGTCGAGCGGCTCCAACATATCGTGGGCTGGTTCGACCAGTATTTGCAGGGCGCCAGGAGTGACACCTACGTGGTGAAATAGCGTTCACGATGCGGACCGCCGAAACGCTTGTGAGTCTTCTATGTCGTATTTGCGGAAACGCCGAGGGCAACCGCACGCTTTCGGCGCGTGAGATGATGTTCGGAATGCGTGACGCATTCGAATACGTCGAGTGCTCCGCGTGCGGATGCGTCCAGATCGCCCACGTACCCGCCGATCTCGGACGTTACTACCCATCCGACTATTATTCGTACGCGGCGCCGCACCGCTATGGCCGTGTCGGCCGCGCACTGCAGCGCATGCGGGCGGACCATCTGCTGGGGTGGC
>DATNGX010000101.1:0-4138 GCA_035605755.1 Candidatus Krumholzibacteriia bacterium | reverse complement strand
ATGGTAGTCACGGGGTTCGAATCTTGAAGTGGCCGGTGCATACGCGCATGACGTCATCAAGACGATGACGATCGAAACAGCGAGCGCGAGCGAGGCGTGTGGATACGCGTTCATCCCTGGGACACTCCCTTCAATTGAGGCCGCAGGTAAAACCCGCGAGCCCGGGCCAGTGATTCACGAGGATTACAATCCATCCGCCCAAAAGTTGGAAGCGCCGGTAACCTTCAAGGCCATCGCGTGATGCAATTGCGGCAATTCTTGACCGAGTGAATGGTTGGGCATTGCGCGGCATCGGGCGGCGCGTGCCGCCTCAACTGTCCCTTCCCGTACCGCACATCGCAATCGGTCCGCTTCTTGCCGAAGTGGTTGCAGATCCGTTCTCACGAACCGCGCGGCGGTCGTGCGCTCCGACGGATGCCAAACAGCATTCGTGGGGAGGAAGCGCTCTTGTCAGGTGCGTCGACTCATGTGGGGCGCGCGCCGCGCGAGAACGGGCTTCGAAAGCAAGATGCCATGAGCAGTCTATTCTCCATGAAAGGACGCGTGTCGCGGCGCCAGTATGCGTTCGCGTCGCTGATGATCAGCCTCGTGTCCTATATATTTGTGGCGGCGATCGGTTGGATCAGCGCCACCTCGGATACCGGATTTCGTGACGCCACGTTGCTGGGCCTGATCGTGATGGCGGCCAGCCTTGTCGTCCAGGGTGTATTCAGTGTACGTCGCCTCCACGATCTCGGTCGTCGCGGCCGGGAGGTCTGGCTCATCCTCGTCCCCTTCTACAACATCTACTTCATGCTCGTCCTCTGCTTCTCCCGCGGCACGCACTCCGAAGAAAAAAACGGCCCCGCACCCGCGTAGGTGCGAGGCCGTCGTTGGCCGGTCACTGTCTGAACGGGGCGATTACGCCGTCAGATAATCCTCGATGTACTGCGCCGACTGTGGGCGTGAGCGCAGTTTGTCGATGGCCTGTTCCTTGATCTGACGGATACGCTCGCGCGTATAACCCATCTCCTTGCCGATGTCCTCCAGCGTGCGCGCCTTCACACCATTGAGGCCGTAGTAGCGCACCAGAATCGTGCGCTCGCGGTCCGTCAGTGATTCGAGCGCACGGTCCATGTCACGCTTGAGCGAGTCCGCATACGCGCCCTTGTCGGGCGCCGCATTGTAGTCATCGACGATCTGATCCACAAACGTGGTCTCGTTGCCCTCGTCGTGCACGGGCTGATCGAGCGACAGCGTCGCCTGCGAGAACGTGGTCACTTCCTCGATCTCTTCACGCGTAACGCCCAGCTCTTTCGCCAGCTCTTCGGCGTCGGGATCGCGGCCAAGATCCTGTTCGAGCTGGCGCGACATCTTGGTGGCCTTCTGCGCCAGGCCGACACGATTCATCGGCATGCGAATCATGCGCGAATTCTCGGACACCGAAACCAGAATCGACTGTCGAATCCACCACACAGCGTACGAGATGAATTTGAACCCGCGTTCGGGATCAAATCGCTCCGCCGCTTTCACCAACCCGACGTTGCCGTCATTGATCAGGTCTTCCAGGGGCACCCCGTTACCGACATACTTCTTCGCGATCGACACGACGAAGCGCAGGTTCGAGCGAACCAGCTTTTCCTGCGCCTGCATGTCGCCGGCCCGTGCCTTGCGCGCCAGCTCGACTTCATCTTCGCGCGAGAGCAGCGGATAGCGCCGTATCTCGTTCAGATAGATGTCGAGGCTGGAGCGCCCTGACGAAACCGGAATTTCTTTGGTCGTTTTGCTCGTTGCCTTCACCGCACTCACCTCAAATTCTCATACGCCCGGGAACTGGGCGCGTTCGTTCTTTCTTTGATTAGACAACCTAGTAGTCTCCCGGTTGCCCCAATACCTTACAGCACATGACAATAATTTGTCTAGGACAAATTAAGGGCATACGGCAGTATAGCCATTTCTCCTGGCCCCTTTCCTTGACAGGGGTAGGACAAAGTTCGTAACCTGTTTAACGTGACCGAGAAAGCCACCAAACCCGAGCCCCGCCATCCCATCCGGGTCGTATCCGCCAGGACCGGCCTGCCCCAGGACGTCATTCGCATCTGGGAGCGCCGATACCGGTGCGTTTGCCCGCCTCGAGGAGATTCAGGTCGCCGTCTTTATACAGATGAAGACGTGGAACGGTTGCGTCTATTGAAGCAGGCGGTGTGCGCCGGGCGCAGAATCAGTGATGTTGCCGGGCTCGAACTCTCCACTTTGCGAGCCCTGGTGTCAGAGGACAGCCTTCAGGCAACGGCTGATGCGACGCCGGTCGACGCCACCAAGCCGCGCGAGCTGCTCAGCGAAGCCATGGAAGCGCTCGAAAATCTCGACCGCTATCGCCTGCATCGCGTGCTGAGCGATGCATCCGTCGAGATGAGCGGTCCGGAATTTCGCCAGCAGCTCATCGTGCCGCTTCTGTCCGCCATCGGGCAGCGCTGGCAGGAAGGCACGCTGCGCATCGTTCACGAACACCTCGCGACCACCATCATTCGCACGTTCTTTGCTACGCCGCGCAATCCTGCGCTTACACCGCGTGCGCCCCGCATCATCGTCACCACTCCCGCCGGCCAGTACCACGAGCTGGGTGCGTTGATGGCGTGTGCTGTCGCCGAAGAGATGGGATGGGATGTGGTGTATCTCGGCGCCGCGCTCCCGGCCGAAGAAATTGCGGCGGCGGTGAAGCAAATTGGTGCGAAGGCAGTGGCTCTCAGCCTGTGCTACCGCGAAAGCGATTCGCACACGCTCGAAGAGCTCACCCGTCTGCGCCGGCTCGTCGACGACGACATTCCCATCTTCGTCGGGGGCAAGGCGACGGGCGGTATGCGCGAACGCCTCGGCGAGTGCGGCGTCAACTGTCCCAACGACCTGAACGAGTTCCGCGCCGGGCTGCAAATCATCGTCGACGCCTGACCGCTCTGTGCTAATGTGGCCCATCTTCCGGGCCATCCATGACGATCCAAACCTGGGCACTGTTCTGCGCGACCGAAGCGGTCCTCTCGTTTATTCCCGGTCCTGCGGTTCTCTACGTGGTTTCGAGCTCGATTGCGCACGGCTCACGCGCCGGTGTGGTGGCGAGCCTTTCTATTCTGGCGGCCAACGCGTTCTACTTCATTCTTTCGGGAACCGGACTGGGCGCATTGCTGCTCGCATCGCGCACCGTGTTCATCGCCATCAAGTGGGCGGGCGCTGCATATCTCGTCTATCTCGGGTTGCGTATGGTGTTCGCGCGCTCCCCGGAAGCACCCGAGGCCGGTGGTGAACGCAAGCACGCGCATCACGCCGGTGTTTTCTGGAACGGCTTCTTGACCCAGATTTCAAATCCCAAGGCGATTATTTTCTTCGTCGCGTTGCTGCCGCAGTTCATCGATCCCGACGAATCCGCGGCGCGACAGATCGCCATTCTGGGTTGCAGCTCGGTGATCGTCGAGTTCTTCGTGCTGATGGTGTATGTCCTCGCGTGTCGTGCCGCCGGACGCTGGGTGAAGGCCCCGCGTTTCAGTGCGTGGCTCGTGCGCGCCGCGGGACTCCTGCTCGTTACGGCCGGCGCGAAGCTCGCGCTCACACACGGTGTCTAGCCGCCAGCTCGTTGTGATCGGCGCCGGCCCTGCCGGCGCAACCGCCGCGCTCTTCGCTGCGCGCGCGGGACTCGACGTGCTCCTCATCGACAAGCGTCGCTTTCCCCGCGACAAGATTTGCGGCGACGCGATCGCGCGCAAGAGCCTGGGCGTGCTCTCAGAGCTCGGCATCGATTTCGGCAGTGCCATCCGGGAACCGGTTGCGCGCGCGGTCCTCACATCCCCCGCGGGGCATCGTATCGATGTGGATCTCTCCACACGCAGTGAGGCTGCCCCGCATCTCGTGTGCCGCCGCGAGATATTCGATGAGAGACTCGTCCGCGCCGCACGCGAGCAGGTCGAGGTATGGGAAGATGCCGCCGTTTCCGACCTGCTGCACGATGGAATAAAAGTGCGCGGCGTGATTTGCCGCCGCAATGGCGTAGATCATGAAGTGCATGCCCCGATGGTCGTGGGCGCCGACGGTTTTGACTCCATCGTGTCGCGTCGCCTGGGACTCTACGCGCACGATCCGCGCTGGTATGTGGCCACGCGCGGCTACTACC
>DATNGX010000100.1:0-4227 GCA_035605755.1 Candidatus Krumholzibacteriia bacterium | reverse complement strand
AAGCCGTAGAAGTAGAGCGGTGCAAGACCAACACCGCCGCCGATCCCGAGCACTCGTTTGCCGGGAAGCACCGGATAGGGCTGTCCCAAAGGACCGTAGAAGGTGACGTGGTCGCCGGCACGCGTGTGTCGCAGTGCCTGCGATCCCGGCCCCGCTTCCACGATGACGAGATCGATATGGTCGCGCGTGCAATCGTGGATGCTGAAGGGGCGGCGGAGAAAGAAACGCTCCCCGGCGGTGGCCCCGGGCGACGGAACCATCACGTGCACGAATTGTCCCGCCAGCGGCTCGACGAAACTCGCGGGTCGCGCGAGGCGCAGCAGGTAGTAACGCGTGCTGAGATGGACGTTCTCGAGGACGCGCGTGGTGAACTCGCCGGCGTTCGAGGGCGTGAAGACGTACGAGTCGTTTGTCCTAGTTTCCATGCTTCGAGGTATCGGGCGGCGCCGCCAGGGTGTCGACAGGTTGCGGAATCGGCTCCTTCAATGAATCCGGCACCTCTTGCACGTGCGTCGTATCCGCGGGCGGGACCATGGGCGCAATCACGCGCGACGTGTCCACCGGCGCCGGTGCAATGGTCGGCGTCGTGGAGCCGTGACGCTTCATGTCGGCGAATTTCATCAGCTCGCTCATCGGCGGCGCCGGCGCTCCTTTATAGAAGGTGTACGCGAGCATGGTCTGCTGCGAGTCAGGGTAGCGCGTGCGCAGCACCTCGTACCACTCCTTTGCCTTCACGGAGTCTTTCTGCACCACGCCGTAGATGTATCCCAGCGCATACGCCGACTTGGGCGCGAACTCGCTGTCGGGAAAATCGTTCACGATTTTCTCGTAGGCCGGAATCGACTTCTCGGTATTGTTGAACTGCAAAAGCTGGAGCTCGGCCATCGAGAAGGTGCGCAGCGCCACCGCTTCCGGGCTGTCGTCGCCGGCGGCTTCCTGCAGGCGCAGCATGCGGCCGATGTCGCCCGCGCGCTTGATGGCATCGTCGGCGTATTCCGATTGTGTGAACGCGCCCGGCACCTGCTGGTAGTAGCGCTGCGCCGTTTTGAGGCTGTCCATGCTCTCGTACAGAGTTCCGAGACGGAAGTCCGCCTCGGCCGCATATTTGCCGCGCGAGAAACGTGTCTGCACGGTCTTGTACTCGGTGATCGCCGCCCGCAACGAATCGGAGCCCGCCAGGGCGCGACCGCGCAGGAGTCGCATCGCAGGCTCTTTCTCTCCGTTGAGCTGCATGCCTTTCATCTTGTCGAGCGTCGCCATGGCGTCGCGATACTTGCCCAGCTCGATCTGTGAGCGGCTCATGCCCATGTACACGTCGAAACGAACGCTGCTTGGAATGCGCGAGCGGCTCAGTCGTTCGTACACGGCCAGGCTCTCCTTGTACATTCCCTTGTCGACCAGGATCGCGGCCATGTCTGTCTGCGCGCGGTAGCGATACTCCGAGCGGCCGTGGTCCTTCTCGAGACGCTGCAGCGCCGCCACGGCATTGTCGGCCAGGCTCAGCTGCATGAGGCTCGTGCACAGGAGATAGAACGCTTCGGGGCGGTCGTCGCTCTTTCTGTACGCGTCGACGAACTTGTTGAGCTGCGTCACCGCGAGGTCGTAGTGCTTGGCCGTGGCCAGCGCCTTGCCCTTCATGAACTCGGCGTGCTCTTTCTGATCGGTCTTGGGCCAGCGCGTGGTGAGCGAATCCAGGGCGGAGACGCATTCGTCGTAGCGACCGAGCGCGTAGAGGGACTTGCCGATCAGGAGCATGGCGTCGTCGCAATGCCTGCTGTCGGGATAACGCCCGATCAGCTTCTTGCACTTGTCGATGACCTGCTGGTAGGTCTCGGCGTTCTGGCTGGTGTTGACAGGCGTGTTGTTCGTGCGCGTGCCGATCACGTTGCCTTCGTCGTCGAGAATCTGTTGCGGGGTGTTCGCCCTCGCCTCCGACTTCTGGGCCTCGTTGTACTTCTTCTTCGCGTTGTACAGCGTGTTGAAGTACGCACAGTTGTTGAGCGCAACCAGTCCCACGATGGCCGCGGACCACAAAATCATCCGCTTCGCACGCACGTTACACACCAATCCTCGTTGCGGTCACGTTGACGCCGCCGACAAGTGTGTGCTTCACGCTGCCGAATACGCGGTGACCGATGAAAGCCGAGTTCTTCGAGCGCGAATGGAGGTCCTCCGCGCGCACAGTCCATTCTTCTTCGGGATCGAAGAGCACCAGATCCGCATCCGCGCCGCGCGCCAGCGTTCCGCCCGGGAGTCCCAGGCATTCCGCGGGGCGGTGCGTGATGAGTGCGAGCGCCTGCGGGAGCGACATGTGCCCCGCGCGCACCAAGTGGGTCACGACCAGCGGGAACATCGTCTCCAGTCCCACCGATCCGTTGGGCGCCGCGTTGAACTCCACCTGTTTCTCGTGCGCGGCGTGCGGCGCGTGATCCGACGCGATGCAATCCATGGTGCCGTCCTTGAGCGCTTCGATCATGGCCAGGCGGTCTTCGTGTCCGCGCAGCGGCGGGTTGATCTTGAGATTGGTGTTGTACGTCTCCAGATCCTTGTCCTCGAGGCAGAGATAGTGCGGCGCGGTTTCCGCCGTGACCGGAAGTCCGTCTTCTTTGGCGCGGCGGATGAGCTCGATCGAGCCGCGCGTCGACATGTGCGCGGCGTGAAACCTTGCACCCTTGACCGATTTCAGGACCACGAGGTCACGCGCGAGACAGGCTTCCTCGCTGAAGGCCGGAATGCCCTTCAAGCCCAGCTTGGTGGAGTAGAAGCCCTCGTGCATGACGCCTTCGCCGGACGCCGACATGTCTTCGCAGTGTTCGATGAATGGAATCCCGAGCGGTGCGGCGTACTCCAGGACGCGGCGCACCATCTCGGCGGTGGGCACCGGCGCGCCGTCGTCGGTGACGGCGACTGCGCCCGCTTCGACGAGCTCATGATACTCGGAGAGAATCTCGCCCTTGCGGCCCTTGGTGGCGGCGGCAATCGGATACACGCGCGCGAGGCCGGCGAGCTTCGCCTGATTCAGAATGAATTCCACCACCGCGCGATCGTCGATGGCCGGACTTGTGTTGGGCATGCACGCCACCGAGGTAAAGCCGCCGGCAATGGCCGCGGCTGCACCCGTCGCCACCGTCTCCTTGTACTCGAAGCCGGGTTCGCGCAGATGCACGTGAATGTCGACAAAGCCCGGCGCCAGGTGCAATCCGCCGCCGTTGTATACCGGCAGCGACGATTCTTTGGCGCGGCCTTTTTCCACCGCGTCGATCTTGCCGTCCATCACCACGATGTAGCCCGCGTACGCCGCGTTCTTCTTCGGATCCACGATGGTGACGTGATCGATGATGTACGAACGATGTGAGAGTTGATTGAGATTCATCATGGCACCTCTTAGGCCACCTGTTTTCCTTCACGAACGCGCGTTTCGGTCTGTTGCGGCGTCGTCTCTTCGTTTTCGAGCGCGGAGCCGCCGGAGAGGAGATAGAGCACGGCCATGCGCACGGCGACGCCGTTGGTCACCTGGTCCAGGATCACCGAGTTCTCACCGTCGGCCACATCCTGCGCGATCTCGATACCGCGGTTCATCGGACCCGGGTGCATGATGATGCACTCCTTGTGCGCGTTCTTGAGGGCCTGCCGGTTGATGCCCCACCGGCGCGCGTACTCGTCGATGCTCGGGAACAGTCCGCGCTGCTGGCGCTCCATCTGGATGCGCAGCACGTTCACCGCATCCGCGCCTTCCAGCGCCTGCTTGAGATCGACTTCGACGGAAACTCCGAGGCGCTCGATGTCGAGCGGGATCAGCGTGGGCGGACCGCACACGACCACTTCCGCGCCCATGGTGACGAGGCCGTGAATGTTGGAGCGCGCCACGCGGCTGTGCGCCAGATCACCGACGATCACGACGCGCTTGCCGGCAAAGCTTCCCCAGCGCTCGCGCAGCGTGAACATGTCGAGAAGTCCCTGGGTGGGATGCTCGTGCGCGCCGTCGCCGGCGTTGATCACGCTGCCGTTCAGAAGACTGGCCAGGAAGTGCGGCGCACCCGCGGCCGAGTGCCGGATGACGATCATCTGCACGCGCATCGCTTCGATGTTCTGTGCGGTATCGCGCAGCGATTCGCCCTTGGATACGCTCGAGCCCGAGGTGGTGAAGTTGACGCTGTCGGCGGAGAGGCGCTTCTCCGCCAGCTCGAAGCTGATGCGTGTGCGCGTCGACGATTCGAAGAAGAGATT
>DATNGX010000099.1:0-5502 GCA_035605755.1 Candidatus Krumholzibacteriia bacterium | reverse complement strand
ACCGCCACGTATCACGTCGAAGGTTCACGATGTCGAGGAGTATGCGCGGGAAGTGACGCGAAGTTGATTCGCGCCATGCGATGCGGCAGCTATTTGCAAACTAGATCATTCCGCGGGTGGAGTGTCGTCTCGCCAAACGAGAACCATGACCGACTTGTTGCCGCCATTGGAGGTGATGTCCACCCAGCCGTTGTTCCTTCCTTGCAGCAGTTCGCCGCGGTCAACCCACACCTCAATGGACTCCGAAGACCCGGGGGACAGCGCCGCCCCGTCGAAGGAATCCAAACGGAGCCAGTCCTCGCTCGGGACGACCGAGAATTCGAGGTCGACATCGCTCCCGATAAAGCCGCCGGAAGAGCCCGCGTTCTTGATGGTGAGGCGCATGTGCGCGTCACCCGCGATGGTGCCGTAGTTCAATTGCGTGGGTGTGACTTCCAGTTCCGCGGAACCGTCGCAGCCGAGGCTGGACAACAGTAAACCGGTCGCAAGCAGCGGAACCTTTACGTCGGCGTTTCTCATTGAATGGCTCCCGATGGTGTCCAGTGTCACGCTTACACTAGCACCGGGTAGCCGCGCCGCCAAGTGCGTTATTGCCGCCTGGCGGCGCGGCCCATCGGGGCGCGACGGGACCACGCGAAAATCACAAACTACTTCAGTGTCATGATTTTCCGCGTGGCCGCGCGCCCTTCCACCTCGAGTCGCGCGAAGTAGACACCGGATGCAACGGCGCGTCCGCTCGTATCGCGCAGATCCCACGTGATCGCGTGATCACCCGCGGTCCGCACGCCGGAATCGAGCTCGCGTACGCGGCGTCCGGCCACGTCGTAGATGCTCAATCGCACGTTCGACTCACGCGGCAAGTCGAACCGGAGGGTCGCCGTCGCGCTGGCCGGGTTCGGGCTCGGGCTTGCGAACGTGAAACTCGGCGTCGTGTCACGCACACCGGTGGGCAGTGCTTCCAGCACCTGCATGGCGTAGATGTCGAAATCCTTTCCGTTGCGCTTGTCCATCCAGGTGACAATCGCTCCGCCCGCTCCCGATGCGACGATGGCCGGGGTCTGTTGCAGATCGGGAATATTTGCCAGGGGGCGCCCGTTCCGGGGATACGCAGGGTCGATTGCGCCCGAGGCCAGGACACGCTGGGCGAAGATGTCGAACCCGCCCTGCTGCCACGTGACGATTGCTCCGCCCGCGCCATCCGAAACCATCTTTTGCGACGTCTGCTCCGAAGAGGCGAAACTCAGCGAGGCACCACCCACGGGCCACGCCGCGTCGATGACACCCGCAGCCAGCACGTGTTGAGCAAGCATGTTGTGGTGGCCGCTGGGCCCGCCGCCCCACGCGACGATGGCCCCATGCGCGCCATCGGGAGCAAGCGTCGGAGTGACTTCGTCGACGCCGCCGATGGAGACGAGACGCCCGTTGATGGGCCATCCGGTCGCGATCGCGCTCGATATCAACACGCGCTGCGCGAAGATCTCATTGGTGCCATCGCGGGTGTCGGTCCAGGCGACAATGGCGCCGGAAGTCCCATCCGAGATGACGCTCGCAGCAGTCTGGCTGCCGGGCGCGGTGCACAGGCCTGCGCCGTCGACGGGCCACGCGGGATCCACGACGCCCGAGCCGAACACGTGCGCGGCGAACACATCGCTCCCCGGGTTGCCACTGCGTGTGTCGGTCCACGTCACGATGATTCCGCCCGCGTTGTCCCCGACAATTCCGAGTCCGAACTGGGTTTTGGGAGCCCTGGAAACGGCTCTGCCGTTGACGGGCCAGCGTGCATCGACGAGTCCCGAGGCCAGTACGCGTTGGGCGAACACGTCGCTGTCGTTCACGGTGGCGCCTGCCCGGTTGTCGACCCACGCGATCACCGCGCCGCCGGCGCCATCCGCGACGATGACCGGCGCGATTTGTTCACCCGTTACCGAGCACACGGTCACGCCGTTGGCCGGCCACGCGCGGTCCAGATTCCCGGAGGCGAGAATGTGTTGCGCATAAATGTCGAGTCCGTTGAGGATGCTCCGCGCATCGGGCCAGGTGACGATGGCTCCCCCCGCACCGTCGGAGACAATGGCGGGAAATTCCTTTCCCTGGGGAACGATGGAAAGCGCCAGCGCGTCGGTCAACACCGCCCGGCCGTCGCCGGGCCACACGAGATCCATTTCACCGGAGGCGAGCACGTGATGAACATCGATGTTCAAGGACAGGCTCCGGCTGTCACGCCAGACGATGAGGGCTCCACCCGCGCCGTCCGGGACGATTCCCGGGCCCGACTGATCATCGGAAGCCGTGCTGATGGCGCGACCGAACTGGGGCCAGTCCGCCGATGCGGCCTGTGGAATGATCGACGCCGCGGCCAGAACGCCCAGTAATACGACGCGAAGAATGGTGGAACGCGACGGCGCTGAGTCATTGTGGCTCTGCAGGAACTGCGAACGGTGCGAGCGGCGCAGGCGGTCGATCGCCTTTTCCTTGATCTGGCGGATGCGCTCGCGCGTCAGATGGAGCTCGTCGCCGATGGCATCGAGGGTCATGGGTTCGCGCCCGCGCAGGCCGAAATACAGGGTGAGGACGAGTCCTTCCCGTTCCGGGAGTGTCTCCAGCGCTCGCTCGAGATCGTGGCTCAGGGCGGCGTTGTACGTCGGCTCGTCGGGAGCGCTCTGACCTTCCGCGGGCAGGTGATCGACGAGGGTGTCGTCATTGTCTGCCGAGTACGGGTCATCGAGAGACACGTGCGTATTGGAGATGAACATGGTGCCGAGGACTTCGTGCGCGGGAACGTCGAGTCGCGCGGCAATCTCGTCGGGCGTCGGCGTGCGTCCCAGTTCCTGTTCAATCTCTCGCGATGCTCTGTGGATACGGTACAACGTCCCGGCGCGGTTGAGGGGAAGCCGGACGATGCGCGATTGATCCGCGAGCGCCTGCAGAATGCCCTGACGAATCCACCATACTGCGTATGAGATGAACTTGAACCCGCGCTCCTCGTTGAAGCGGTGCGCGGCCTTGATCAGGCCGAGATTGCCTTCGTTGATCAAGTCTTCGAGTGAGAGCCCCTGGTTTGCATACTGCTTCGCGATGGAGACCACAAAGCGCAGGTTGGCCCGAACCAGCCGGTCCATCGCGCCCTTCTCGCCGGCGCGGCTCCGTCTTGCCAGGTCCCGCTCTTCCTCGCGCGTCAACAGCGGCGTGCGATTGATCTCTTGAAAGTAGATGTCGAGGCTCCGGCTGGGCGTGCTGCCCTGGTTCGCCTTCAGATTCCTGGTGCCGTCGGATTCGCGGTCGGCGTTTTCCGTCCGGTCGTCATGGTCCATGTAACGTTTCATGATGTTCACTCCTCCCGTATCTTCGCTTGATCGACAGTGTCGATCGATGTTCGCCTTGGCGGGGCGCGGCGTGTCGATCTTTGAACAACGCCACGCCCCGCGCGCGTAATGCGCGCTCTGCCTACTGCAAATTCACGCGCGCGTTGTCGCAACCCACGCCCTGTATCCAGATGTTCTGGACGCCGGCCTCATCGGGGTTCTCGTCCTCGGCGGAGACGAACATCTTCGCCGTGAAGGACGCGGTGTCTCCGTCGCCGGCGCGGTAGAAGTCGACCTGCACGACCAGCGTGTTGTCGTCGGTGACCGCGGTCTTCGCGGGATCCGCTGCCGAACACTTGAAACCGCTCGAGTCCAGGATTTGCCCGGCCGACCAGCGCACGCCCTCGCCGCCCTTGAGCCCGGCCAGCGGCCCGGCGGTGATGTCCTGCAGCGCGCGAAATCCGCCGCCACCTTTGACGAATCCTGACGCGCGGTTGAACACGCCACCGCCGGTGAGGGAAACCGATCCGCCGATGTTGTCGGCGTTGAGCGCGAAGGACTGATTGCCGTGCGCCTGGGCGAAAGCCGCCGACGTTGTCGCCGTCGCGCTGTACCCGGGGCTGGCCGGGTTGTTCCTGGAAGATCCGCAACCCGACAGCGTAACGAACGCCATCGACAGCAGCATGACGGGCACCAACTGCTTCCTGGTCAGATTCTCGATTCGCATTTCATGGAAGCGTTTCATGTCACTTCTCCTTGTTGTGAGGGTCGTGTGATTCATTATTGCTGACATGAACATGTCTGTATCATCTCGATGGAACAACGCGATTGCTTCTATGCCACAAATAGCCTGCGTCTATCGAACGTCGTTCGTTGCTGCACACACACAACAAGAAGAGGCCGCCTCGTTCGAAGCGGCCTCGTTCTTGTTCGGCAGCTGATAATGCTCGCTGCGCGACCGTCATTTCATCGTGCGTCAGCGGACCAGCACGATGCGGCGCACGCCCTGTCCCGCCGGTGTGCTCACACGGCAGAAATACACACCGGATGGCGCGGTGTTACCGCCGCCGGTGCGTCCATCCCACTGAATGTCGTTACTGTTCTCTCCGCGCGTCGAGAAACTGCGCACCGGCCGGCCCGACACGTCGTAGATCCGAACGTCGACAGGACCATTGCCGGCTGAATTGAACGAGATGCGCGTCGATCCGCTGAACGGATTGGGGAACGCGTTCACGTTGATCCCCGACAGCGCGGGAGTCCCCACGCCGGTCGGGCCCTTGCCGGCTTCCTTGACCTGCAGCGCATAGATGTCGGGGCTCAGCCCGTTGCGGCCGTCGGTCCACGATACGATGGCACCGGCCGCGCTGGTCGCGACCATCGCGATGTCGCCCTGCTTGTTGGCCGCGTTGACGATGGAGCGGCCCGTGGCCGGATACGCCGCGTCGAACGCACCCGATGCGAGCACGTGCTGCGCGACGACGTCGACGCTGTCCACCCACGCGATGATCGCACCGCCCGCGCCGTCGGCGACGAGCTCCTGGATACTCTGCTGCCGGTCCGCGTTGCTGAGTGCTTTGCCCGCGGCCGGCCACAGCGGGTCGACCACGCCGGTGGACTTCACGTGCTGGGCAAAGATGTTGAGCTCGGTGTCGAAACCCTGCCACGTCACGATGGCGCCGCCCGCACCGTCGGAAATGGCGCGCGCGCGCGTCTCGAGAAACGCCGCGTTGGAAATGCCGCGACCGTTCAGCGGCCACGCCGGATCGATTGCACCGGAACCGAACACGTGCTGCGCAAAGATGTGGCTCGTGTCGTTGACGCGACTGTCACCCCACGCAATGATGGCGCCGTGCGCACAGTCGGAAGCGATGGTGACGCGACCCTGGTCGCCGTGGAAGATGCAGATCGCGCGGCCGTTCACGGGCCAGGCCGGATCGGCGACGCCTGCGTTCAACACGTGTTGCGCGTAGACGTCGAAGCCAAGTGATCCGACGCGCGCGTCGTGCCATGTAATGAGCGCTCCGCCCAGACCGTCCTCGACGATGGCGGGAAATCCCTGGGCGCCGGGCGGGGTGCACACCGCCAGTCCGTTGGCGGGCCAGCGTGGATCGACGACACCGGACGCCAGCACATGCTGTGCATAGATGTCGAACTCGTTCGCGGCGACGCGGTTGTCAACCCACGTCACAATGGCGCCACC
>DATNGX010000098.1:0-2188 GCA_035605755.1 Candidatus Krumholzibacteriia bacterium | reverse complement strand
CGGCGTGATTCCCGAAATGGACACCGGGCGAGCCGACACAGGTGATCGCGGTCGCGATTCCGTGGCGGTCCATCAACGCCAGCGACAACTCGGGGGACGATTGGGGAAACTTGAAGCCGCCCGCGTCGGCAACGCCGGCATCCGCGGCAGCCTTCAGGTACGCAGGCGGGAAGATGTGGTGGTGAACATCGATTCTGTTGAGTGAAGTGCTCATCGCAAACTCCCTGGTTTTTCTAGGACCGGGGCCGGTTTCGAAGCGCGTCTTTCGCGTCTCGATGTGTGGCCCGTGCACCGTGCTAAATCACGTTGCATGCCACGGCCGGAGCAGCGATGTAATAGCTTGTTATTACGCGTGTTACGCGAGCGTCACGGTCGCGCAGACGCGGCCGGCGGGTGGTTATTGGTGGCTGTAAAAAACCAGTTCTGGTGGCGTTGGCCTGTGTGAGTGCGGGCAGCCGCGTCGCGGCTGTATCGAACCGGCTAGTCGGAGGTGATGCCGTGCTTCTCGATGCGCGAGCGCAGCTGTGCACGCGTGAGGCCGAGAAGGCGAGCCGCTTTGGACTTGTTCTGGCCGGCGCGCGCAAGCGCGGCGACGATCATCTCGCGCTCGGTGGCATCCAACGTTCCGCGCGTCGGGACGGGCGCGGCGGCACGGTACGTGACGGATTCACTCGACGCGATTCCGAGCGGAAGGTGTTCGGTGGTGATCTCACTGCCGTCGCACAGGATCACGGCGCGTTCGATGGCGTTACGCAGCTCGCGCACATTGCCCGGCCACCGGTACGCGGCGAGTCTGGTTTGCGCTTCGGCCGAGATGCTGGCAGGGCGCCGGCCGATCGAGGTGCCGAGCTCGCTCAGGAACGCATCGACAAGAACCGGAAGGTCCTCGAGTCGTTCGCGCAAGGGCGGCAGCGTAATGTCGAACACGGCCAGGCGATAATACAGATCTTCGCGGAACCGTCCTTCAGCGACGGCGGCCTTGAGATCGCGATTGGTCGCGGCCAGCACACGGATGTCGGCTTTGATTGTGCGCGTTCCGCCCACGCGCTGGAACTCGCGCTCCTGCAACACGCGCAGGAACTTGGCCTGCACCGCCGGGCTCATTTCACCGACCTCGTCCAGAAAGAGCACACCCCCCGCGGCCTGCTCGATTTTTCCGGGGCGCGTTGCCAGCGCACCGGTGAACGCACCCTTCTCGTGTCCGAACAATTCCGATTCGAGAAGATGTTCGGGGAGGGCCGCACAGTTGAGCGCCACGAACGGACCATCGGCGCGCGGTGAAGAGCGGTGGATGAAGCGCGCGCCCACTTCCTTGCCCGTGCCCGATTCTCCGAACAACAACACGGTCGCTTCCGTGGGCGCCACCTTCTTCGCGTGCTCGAGCACGGCCTGCCACTTCTTTGACTGTCCGATCACCTGGTGGCGGCCCCGTGTGTCCAGCTCTTCGGCGAGATGCTTCACCCGGACCTCGAGACGCTCCGCCTGCGCGCGCGCCTCGGCGCCCTTCTTCACTTCCTCCGCCAGCCGCTGGTGCGCAAGCGCCAGCGCGACACAATTGGCGATCTGCCGGGCCCCCGTGCGATCGGCCGACGAAAAGGCCTCCGGCGATACAGCGGAGAAAATCATCCCACCCAGCATTTCGCCGCGCAGCCGCACTGCGACGCGGAGAAACGAGCGGTATCCACGGGTCGTGACGAGGTAGCGGAAAATCGGCTGCAGATCGATCTCGAGCTCGACAGGCGCCGCATCGTCCATCTGGATGCGGGCCAGACAACGCGCGCCGCCCTTGACCGTGCGCACGTCGTTGAACACGATGACCTCATGCTCGAAGAGTGCGCGCTGCAGTGCCGGGTCGACGGGCACCACCCGCGGCAGGTCGGGAAGCTCTCCCGAAATTCCCTCGACGCGCACGGTGACGCCGTCGGGATTCATGATTCCCATCATCAGGAAATCGTGTGGCACGATGGTGCGGGCCGCTTCGGAGATGCGCGCGAAGATATCGCGCACGTCCAGGCTTTCGGCCAGCGTGTGCAGCAGCGGTGCAAGGATTTCGCCGTTGGGTTCAACGCTCATCGCTCGCGTCTCCCTGTTGTGCCAGTTTGCGGATCTCCTCCAGACTGACGTCGATGGAGTGGCTGGAGCGGAGGAGCTTCTCCAGTGCTTCGTCGCGGCTCTGGCTGGATGCAGT
>DATNGX010000097.1:0-2461 GCA_035605755.1 Candidatus Krumholzibacteriia bacterium | reverse complement strand
GAATCGCATTGCCCGTCGAACCCGAGCCGCCCGCATCGAGAAACTTGAGCGGCATGATGCGCGCCGACCAGCACACCCCGCTGACGCCGATGCCGTTGTTGCCGACAGCAGCAATGGTGCCCGCGGTGTGGGTCCCATGCCCGTTGTCGTCATCGGGATTGTTGTCATTGTTCACGAAGTCCCAGCCGTGAACGTCGTCGACGAAACCATTGTTGTCGTCGTCAAGGTGGTTACCGGCAATTTCGCCGGGATTCGTATAGAGGTTGGCAGCGAGATCGACGTGATCCATGTCCATGCCGGTATCGATGTCACCCACCACGACGGTGCCGCCCGTGCCCAGTGACCACGCCTCGGGCGCATCGATATCCGCATCCGGCGTGCCCCCGTTCTGCCCGGTGTTGTTGAGTCCCCACATCTCGCCCAGACGCGGGTCATTGGGAAACAGGGCGTTCGCCTTGAGGATGTAGTTTGGCTCGATGTAGTCGACGTGCGGATCGGTTTTGAACTTGTCCACCGCGCCACCCACCGTCATCGCATTGATCTCCCACAGTTCCGCGCCGATGGAGGTGTAGCGCTGCTTCACGGTGGCCCCCAGGCTCGAACGCAGCGCGGCGGCTTCGGCGGGAGACGTCGAAGCGTCGAGCTTGATGATGACCTGTCTGGGAACGTACGTGACGCGAGATTGCGCCTGAATATCCGCCGCGTGGAAAAGAATCAGGGCGGAGAAAGTGCGGACGATACTACGAAGGAGAAAGCGCTTCATGTCGAGACTCCTTCAAGGTCCGAATCGGGCAGCTAGCGAGCACGCCGGTTCGGGCACGCATCGGGGCAGCCGTGACGGTTGATTGTGGTCAATCCATGTTCATGCGAAATCGGAACGTGAACGCGAAGAAAACCGACGTGAGGTCGTGATACCGCCGGCGATGCGGCGGTATGGCGGGAATGTTCAGGGAGACTATGGGCGAGCCGAAATCTCTGCACCCGGGGACCCTCCTGGTGGCTGGCATTCGGCGGTTCTCCACCCGCAGTCTAGCGCTGTTCAGGGGTCAGTGTCCAGCGAGGTCTTAACAATCAGGTAGATGGTTCCGGGCGCCGGCGGCTACTTCAGAAGAACCATCTTCTGGGTAGCGCTGAAGGTTCCGGAGGTCAGTCGGCAGAAGTAGATGCCGCTCGCGACCGGAGCGCCGCTCTCGTCGCGGCCGTCCCAGGTGATGCTGTAGCGCCCCGCGGGCTGGGTCGCGTCGACGAGTGTTCGCACCTGCGCGCCGCTCACATCATAAATGACAAGGCGGCTGCGACCGGCGCTGCGAAGATCGTACGCGATCGTCGTCGCCGGATTGAACGGATTGGGACGGTTGGGCTCGAGCGCATAGCGATCGGGCAGGGGAAGTCCGCCCGCACCGCTGGCCACCTGTGTGGAATCGACGTTGAGCGACACCGGAATCTCCAGCGCGCTCGCGGTGGGATCGTTGTGCGTAACGCGCAGGAGTGCTGTGTAATTGCCGGGCCCGATCTCCCTCGTATCGAAGAGGATCTTTGTCGTCACCGTCTGGTGCGGACCCACCACGCCACTCGCGGGCTGCGCGTGCAGCCAGCGTATGCCGGTCACCCAGTGCAGCGCGTTGTGCAGGATGAGCGGGATGTCGCCGTCCCAGTATTGCCCGTCGCCGAAGAACACATTCATGGCCACGATCTGCCCGCCCTTCGTCGTCGCGATGAACGGGAAGCCGTTGTTCCAGTCGGCCACCCAGTGTGCACCGGGAGCGACGGTGGTGTTGCCGAGCACATCGCCGAGCGCAACACTCACGCCCGCCATGATGGGGTGATCGGCGTCGAAGTCACCGAGCAGCGCGCTTCCCTCCGGGCCTGTGCCGATATTGAACGGTGAGTAATGCTGCGCGGCGAAGCGCCCTTCCATGGCGTAGCCTTCGATGAATGTCGCCAGCGTCATGATGACGGAGCCGCCCGCGTCGACGTAATCGGCAAGCGCGTCGCCCACAGCGGTTGCGTCCGCGTACACACCGGCATGGATCAGGAGCACCACATCGTACGGAAGCAGATCCTCGAGCGTGGGGGCATTGACATACGCGTCGAACTCATCGATCACAGCGATGTCGGGAAAGCTGAAGAGGTAGTCCAGAATTTCGAATGCATCGCCGGTGCGGAGCGAAAGAATCTTGAGGCCGTTGGCATCGGCGGGTGCGGTTCTGTGCACGAGCGCGCGGGTCCGGCTGCCGCCGCGCTCTCCGGCGTACCAGGTTCCATCATGGGTTCCGGCGACACGGGTCGGCGGCTTGCCGTAATCGGGAACAATCTTTCTTCCCGGAGGCGCAGCCGGTTTCGGTTTCGAAAACGCCAGCTCGTACGCAAGCGGGCCGTCACCCGTGTTCACGATCGTGAATGTGTGCGCCCGTGAGTCACCCGGCACAATGGTTTCGGAAAGAACCTGCGACGGTATCGA
>DATNGX010000096.1:0-4492 GCA_035605755.1 Candidatus Krumholzibacteriia bacterium | reverse complement strand
GGATCGATGCCGGCTTTCTTCAGCACCGAGACTTGCGCCTGAATGAGACGCGACGACGCCGGTGTGCTGGTCGGGTCGTAACCTCCGGTGACGTTGACCTCGATGTCGCCGAATCCATGCGCGGCGAGGTGCGACTTGAGCGCTGCCACCGCGCCGTCCTTGGTCATGTCGGGAACGAGGCGCAGATCGATCTTGGCTTCGACGCGATGCGGCAGAATGGTCATTCCACCCGGCCCCGTGTAACCGCCCACGATGCCCTGGATGTTCACCGTCGGCTGCGAAACCAGCCGTTCATTGGCCTGTGCCCACGCCATATCGTCGATCCAGTGCTGCACCTTGAGCTGCTTCATCACAGACGCCTCGTTACGGCGCCGGGCCGACTCGGCGATCATCGCGCGCACCTCGTCCGAGAGCGGCCGCGGTTTTGGATAATTATCAATGGTGATGGTGTTGCCGTCTTCGGACACCAGCGTGTCGAGCGCTTTCACCAGATGCCACGCTGGACTGTCCACCATCGCCTTGAGCGATGAGTGAATGTCTTTTCCCGGTCCGCGTCCCCATTTCTCGCCGCTCGAGATGAGCTGGAGCTCGACCACACCCTTGGCACCGAGACTCACGGTGACGACGCCTTCGGGATCCTGCGACGCGGACGGCATGAACACACCGACGCACTTCGCGAGCGCGGCTTCCACTTCGGGACGGTGCACGATCTGCCCGATGTGCGGCGAACCGATTTCTTCTTCGCCTTCCGCCACCATCACCAGGTTGACGGGCATTTTGCGCCCCGCGTCGCGAATGGCGTGCATGGCGGCGAGAAAAGCGGCCTGTGGCCCCTTCTGGTTGACCGCACCGCGACCCACCATCACCTTGCCGAAACCTTCCTTGTCGACGATGCGAGCCTCGAGCGGCGGCGACGTCCACTCGGCCGGCTCGAAGTGCTTCACGTCGTACATGAAATAGAGTCCGACGGTTTTCTTCGCTTTGGCATCGAAGGTGGCGAACACGCCCGGCTTGCCTTCGGTCTCAATGATCGTGACGCTCTGAAAACCGGCATCCTTCGCGAGCTGCGCCATGTACTCGACGCCCTCTTTCGAATTGAGATTCTCGGCCGCGATCGACGGCAGCGCGATCCACTCCTGGAGCATCTGGATCGATGCCACGTGACGTGCCGCAACCTGTTTCGCGACGTCTTTGAAGTCGTCGGCCGCCAGCGCAGCGCCGGCGCTGATGAGTGTTGTCGCGAGGACGAGAATGGTCAGACGGAATTTCATGCGATTGTCCCTCCGGGCCCGGGGTTTGGATGGCACACGGATGGATTGTATCGGGAATCACCGCAGTTGAAAACCTCGCCCGCGCGGGCTAGCATGAGGGCGCCCTGAACCCCCCTTCCATTTCCGCAACAAGGAGTCCACGGATGCGAATCGGACGTTATGTGCTGACCCTGGCCCTTCTACTCCTGGCCGCCGTGTGCGTCGCCGGTGATGTGGATCCCTATCTCTGGCTCGAAGAGGTCGACGGCGAAAAAGCGCTCACGTGGGTCAAGGAGCGAAGCGCCAAAGACACGGCCGAGCTCGAAGCCGTTCCGGAGTTCAAACCGATTCACGAAAAGCTTCTGGAAATTTACAACGCCAGCGATCGCATTCCGGATCCGGATGTGCGCGGTCCCTGGGTCTACAACTTCTGGCAGGACAAGGATCACGTGCGCGGAATCTGGCGCCGCGCCTCGCGCGCCGAGTACGCGAAGGAAACTCCCAACTGGGAAACTGTCCTCGACGTGGACCAGCTCGCGACGTCTGAAAACGAGAACTGGGTGTGGAAAGGCGCGGACGGAGTTCCGCCCAAGTACGAGCGCGCCATGGTCAGCCTTTCGCGCGGCGGCGGCGACGCGACCGTCTACCGCGAGTTCGACTGCGTAACGAAAAAGTTCGTCGAGGGCGGTTTCACCGTCAGCGAAGCCAAGTCGGATGTCGCGTGGCGCGACGAGAACTCGCTGTGGGTGGGTACCGATTTCGGCAAGGGTTCGATGACGACGTCGGGTTATCCGCGCCTCGCAAAACTGTGGAAGCGCGGAACACCGCTCGCGAGCGCCGAGCCGGTTGATTCGGTGGCGGCCGAGTTCGTGGGACTGGGGGCGTTCAGCGTGCACACGCCCGAAGGGCGCTACGACATGCTTTCGGAGACACCCGAGTTCTTCCGCGGCACCACGTCGATCTGGCGCCGCGACAAACTTGTGAAGCTCGACATTCCCGACGATGCGCGCTTCCGCGGCATCTTCAAGAAGCAGCTCTTGATCTCGCTGCGCTCGGACTGGAGCGTGGGCGGCAAGACGTATCCGGGTGACGCGCTGATCACCACCGACCTCGAAGCATTCCTGGACGGCAGCCGCAACTTCTCCACCTTGTTCGCGCCCAAAGAGCGCGTGTCGCTGAGCTCGGTGACGAACACGCGGAGCAGCCTTCTGGTTGGCACGCTCGACAACGTCTCGAGCCGCATCTACCAGTACTCCTTCAAGGGTGGAAAGTGGACCACCGAGGAAGTGCCGCTACCCGGAATGGGCACCGCGGGAGTGGGCGGAACCAGCGACGACGATGACATCTACTACATCTTCTATAACGACTTCCTGACACCGTCGAGCCTGTACGTGGTCGAGCCGGGCAAGAAGCCGGCGCTGATCAAGACCACCAAGGCGTACTTCAACGCCGAAGGCATGAAGGTGTCGCAGTACGAAGCGGTATCCAAGGACGGCACCAAGATTCCGTACTTCATCTTCATGCCCAAGAATTACAAGGCGGATGGCAAGAATCCGACGCTTCTCTACGGCTACGGTGGTTTTGAAATCTCGATGCGTCCCTCGTATTCGGGCTCGACGGGCTCGGCGTGGGTGGAACGCGGCGGCGTGTACGTGCTTGCCAATATTCGTGGCGGCGGCGAATTCGGACCGCAGTGGCACCGCGCGGCGATGAAGTCGAGACACCAGAATGCTTTCGATGATTTCATCGCCGTGGGCGAGGACCTTGTCAAACGCAAGGTCACGTCGCCCGCGCATCTGGGCATCATGGGCGGCTCCAACGGCGGTCTTCTGGTCGGCGCGTGCTTCGTGCAGCGTCCGGACCTCTTCGGCGCGGTCGTGTGCCAGGTGCCGCTCCTCGACATGAAGCGTTACAACCAGCTCCTGGCCGGTGCGAGTTGGATGGCCGAATACGGCAATCCCGACACCGACGACTGGAGCTACATGCAGAAGTGGTCGCCGTACCAGAATCTCGATGCGGCGAAGACGTACCCGAAGGTGTTCTTCTGCACATCGACGCGCGATGACCGTGTTCATCCGGGTCACGCGCGCAAGATGGTGGCGAAGATGACCGACATGAACAAGCCGGTCTATTACTATGAGAACACCGAGGGTGGACACGCCGGCGCGACCAATCAGAACCAGCGCGCCTACCTGTGGGGACTCTCGTACGCGTACCTGTGGAAGATGCTGCGGGCGTAACGCTCAGCCAGCAAACATCGAGTAACGCGGTAAGAAACGGAGCCGTCGCCCGGTATGGGCGGCGGCTCTTTTCTTTTCAGCTCATCCAGCCCGGGAGCTTCGCGGCCTGCCTGACCCACTTCGTCATTTGTACTTCGTCGAGCTCGCCGTCGCGGATGTCGACGTAGCGCACGTTTTCTTGTTTGGATGCGCCCGGCGGCAGCGGCTCGAGTGAGGCGCCCTGGAAGAACGCCACCTTCACGTAGTGGTTGTACATGTGAAAGCTGAGGAACCAGCCCTTGTCGCCCGCGCCGTAGAAAGGCGAGTTCCACTTCACGGCCTTGCGAACGCCGGGAACGGCGCGTGTGATGAGCGCATCGAGCCGGCGACCGACCTCGCGCTTCCAGCCGGGGATGGCGGCGATGTAGGCCCGGACCGGCGCGTCGCCGTCGCCTTTCGCAATCTGGGGATTACCGCCCGAGAGTAGTTTCGGTTTCGTCGGCGCTTTCTTCGATTTTGTCTTCGCTATGGTTTTGCGCTTCGCTGCCATCGAATCAACCGCGGATCCGGCCCACGTTCAACATGACGGCAGCACGCACGAGGTTTTTCAGCGCGTCTTCGTTGATCTTCTCGCCCTCGTGGATATCGATCGCGCGGCGCACGTTGCCGTCGAGGCTCGAGTTGAACAGGCGCGACGGATCTTTGAGCGAGGCGCCCTTCGCGAACGTGAGCTTCACCTTGTCCTTGTAGGTCTCGCCCGTGCAGATGATGCCTGTGTGCGACCACACCGGAACCCCGGGGTTGGTCGGCTTTACCCACTTCCATTCTTCGATGATGTCGGGATCCGCCGACATGATAATGTGGCGGACTTTCTCGAGCGTCTTTCCGCGCCAGTCACCGAGCTCCTTGGTGCGCTGATCGATTTTTTTGGAAGCCACGCTGGCGGCCGGACGCGGCGGCGCTTTTTTTGCGCTCTTTTTGGTAGCCGGCCGTGCGGCCTTTGTCGTCTTCGTGGATTTCTTG
>DATNGX010000095.1:0-4418 GCA_035605755.1 Candidatus Krumholzibacteriia bacterium | reverse complement strand
GCCGCCGGATTCAGATCGTGAAAGACAACGACCTCGTCGTTCTCGAGCACCTTCGTGGCGGGAATCTTTCCATTCGCAATCGAGCAGAAAACGCAGTCCGTCATCGTGGAGATCCCTCCGTGGTTGGGTGTGCAGCCGCAGGCCGCAGTATACGCGTGCGTATCTGTCGGTTGCCACGCCGGTGATACCCGCACCCGAAGCACGGGGGCAGCCCACGAAGCCCTCGGAAACCCTTGGTACGTTTCTTGCCCCTTGCGGCATCGCCAGTAACTCGTCACCCCGAGTAACAACCGCCCGTCCGCGCCATAGCGCGCGAGGAGGATTCATGGGCGCCGCGACAGAAGTCATCACACTCATCCGCAACCGGCAAAACGTTGAAGAATTTCAGCGGCTCACCTGGAAGGGCACGTTCGAGGATTATCTCGAGCTCGTGATCCGCAATCCGGGAGTGACGCGCACCGCATATCAGCGCATCTACGACATGATCATGTCGCACGGCGTCGAAGAGTACACCGAGCACAAGCGCAAGGTGGTCCGTTACCGCTTCTTCGACGACACCGCCAACGGCGGCGCCGATGCCATCTACGGTTGCGAGCAGCCGCTCATGAAGATGGTCAACATCTTCAAGTCCGCGGCGCAGGGTTACGGCACCGAAAAGAGAATTCTGCTCCTGCACGGCCCGGTGGGAAGTGCCAAGAGCACGCTGGTGCGTCTGCTCAAAAAGGGTGTCGAGAACTACTCGCGCACACCCAACGGTGCGCTCTACACCTTCGGCTGGCGCGAAGAAGGTCCGGACGGACCGCGCGTGGCCGAATGCCCGATGCACGAGGACCCGCTCCACCTCGTTCCCGAAATGCTGCGCGAAGAAGTGCTCGCCAGCATCAACGACCAGATTCCTTCCGGCGCATCGCCCGTCACCATTCGCGGGGAGCTGTGCCCGGCCTGCCGCTACCACTTCAACGAGCTCATGAAGAAGCACGAGGGCGACTGGACCCGTGTCATCAAGCACGTGGAAGTGAGCCGCCTGGTCCTGTGCGAAAAGGATCGTATCGGCATCGGCACCTTCCAGCCCAAGGACGAGAAGAACCAGGACTCCACCGAGCTCACGGGTGACATCAATTATCGCAAGATCGCCGAGTTCGGATCCGATTCCGATCCGCGCGCGTTCAACTTCGACGGCGAGTTCAATGTCGCCAACCGCGGTATCATCGAGTTCATCGAAGTATTGAAGCTCGATGTGGCGTTCCTCTACGACCTGCTCGGGGCGTCGCAGGAACACAAGATCAAGCCCAAGAAGTTTTCCCAGACGGACATCGACGAGGTCATCATCGGGCACACCAACGAGCCCGAGTACCGCAAGCTCCAGTCGAACGAATTCATGGAGGCGCTGCGCGACCGCACGGTGAAGATCGACGTGCCGTACATCACGCGCTTGAAGGATGAGACGCGCATCTACGAGCGCGATTTCAACCGCGACACCATCAAGAACACGCACATCGCGCCGCACACGCTGGAAATGGCGGCCATGTGGGCGGTGCTCACACGCCTGGAGGAGCCCAAGAAGGCGTCTATCAATCTCCTGCAGAAGCTGCGCCTCTACAACGGGCAGTCGCTCCCCGGCTTCACCGAGGAGAACGTGAAAGAGCTGCGCCGTGAGACGGTGCGCGAAGGGCTCGACGGAATTTCGCCGCGCTACATCCAGGACAAGATCTCCAACGCGCTTGTCAGCGACGAAGCCGACCGCTGCGTGAATCCCTTCATGGTGCTGAACGAGCTGGAGTCCGGCCTGCAGCACCACTCGCTCATCAATTCCGAGGAGCTGCGCAAGCGCTACCGCGAGCTCCTGGCCCAGGTGAAGGAAGAGTACGAGGACATCGTGAAGAACGAGGTCCAGCGCGCCATCTCCGCCGACGAGGACGGCATCACCAAGCTGTGCGCCAACTACGTCGACAACATCAAGGCCTACACGCAGAAAGAGCGCGTGAAGAACAAGTACACGGGCCAGGACGAGGAAGCGGACGAGCGCCTCATGCGGTCGATCGAAGAGAAGATCGGCATTCCTGAGAATCGCAAGGACGACTTCCGGCGCGAGATCATGAACTACATCGGTGCTCTGTCGCTCGACGGCAAGAGCTTCGACTACCGCACCAACGCGCGCCTGCAGAAAGCGCTCGAGCTCAAGCTGTTCGAGGACCAGAAGGATTCCATCAAGCTCACCAACCTGGTCTCGAGCGTGATTGACAAGGAAACCCAGGCGAAAATCGACATCGTCAAACAGCGCCTGATTCGCAACCACAGCTACTGCGACATCTGCGCGACCGACGTGCTCAACTTCGTCGCCAGCATCTTTGCGCGCGGCGATGTGAAGCGCTCCGGGTAGGAGAGAGCCATGGTGCAGCGCATCGACCGCGACCTGTCGCGGTTCCGACAGGTGGTGCGCGGGATCGTCAAGAAGGAGCTGCGCAAGTACATGTCGACCGGCGAGCTCGTCGGACGGCAGGGCAAGGACTTCGTTTCGATCCCGATCCGCCAGATCGAGATTCCAACCTTTCGCCACGAGACGCGCAAGTTCGGCGGTGTGGGGCAGGGCGAGGGCGAGCCGGGCTCACCGGTGGCACCCGGCGACGAAGCCGGCGCCGGCCAGGCCGGCAGCGCTGCCGGCGAACATCTGCTCGAAGTCGACGTCGCGCTCGAAGAGCTGGCGCGCATCCTGGGCGACGAGCTCGAGCTTCCCAACATAAGACCGCGCGCCAAAGACGTGGTCGAAGCCGAGCACGGGCGCTTCAGCGGCATTCATCGCAACGGTCCCGAATCGCTGCGCCACTTCAAGCGCACGTATCGCGAGGCACTGCGCCGCCAGGTGGCGTCGGGCGCCTACAACTTCGACAACCCCGTCATCATTCCCATCAAGGAAGACCGTCGCTACCGCGCGCGCCGCACCATCCATGCGCCCGAGACCAACGCCGTCATTGTCTATGTGATGGACGTGTCGGGGTCGATGGGCGACGAGCAGAAGGACGTGGTGCGCAGCGAGTCGTTCTGGATCAACACGTGGCTGCGCCATCAGTACAAGGGTGTCGTCACGCGCTTCATCGTCCACGACGCCGAAGCGCGCGAAGTCGACGAGCACACCTTCTTTCATACCCGCGAGAGCGGCGGCACGCGCATTTCCTCCGCCTACCAACTGGTGGCGCGCATGATCGACGAGGAGTTTCCGGCCTCGGAGTGGAACATCTATGTGTTTCATTTCTCCGACGGCGACAACTGGGGCGGCGGCGACACCCAGACCTGCGTCGGCCTGTTGCGCGACAAGATTCTGCCCGCCACCAATCTCTTCGGCTACGGGCAGGTGGCGAGCCCCTACGGCAGCGGGGCCTTCATCAACGACCTGGCCGGGCAATTCAGCGGTGCGGAGAACGTGGTGCTGGCCGAAATCGCCAACCGCGAAGAAATCTACAGCTCCATCAAGCTGTTTTTGGGGAAGGGGCGATGAGCATGGTCAGCATGGAAGAGCTCGCTCCCATCATTCGCGAAATCGAAGGACACGCGCGCAACTTCGGGCTGGATTTCTTTCCCGTCAGCTTCGAGATGCTCGACGACGAGCAGATCAACATGGTGGCGTCGTACGGCGGGTTCCCGACGCGCTATCCACACTGGCGTTTCGGCATGCAGTACGAGTACATGCAGAAGAGCTACGGTTACGGGCTGCACAAGATCTACGAGATGGTGATCAACAACAACCCGTGCTACGCGTACCTGTTGAACTCCAACCAGCTCGTCGATCAGAAACTTGTCATCGCGCACGTGTTTGCACACTGCGACTTCTTCAAGAACAACGCCTATTTCCGCGGCACCAACCGCCGCATGATGGACGAGCTCGCCAACCACGGCAATCGCATCCACGACTACATGGCGCGTTACGGGCAGAACGAGGTCGAGGACTTCATCGACACCTGCTCCTCGATCGAGAACCTGATTGATACGCGGCTCCTGTTCGAGGGATCTACGCGCGGGCGATTCCAGGAACGACGCGAGGAGCCGAGAGCTTCCGACGTTCCGAGATTGCGGAGCAAGTCATACATGGAATCTTTCATCAATCCGCCGGAGTACATTGCCGCCCGCCAGCGCGAAATGGACGAGGCGAAAGGACCGGCTTTGGCCGGCGGCGAGGTGAAGGATGTCCTCGGCTTCTTGATCGAGCACGCGCCGCTGCCCAACTGGAAGCGCGACATTCTGGCCATGCTGCGCGAAGAGGCCTACTATTTCGCTCCGCAGGCGCAGACCAAGATCATGAACGAGGGCTGGGCCTCGTACTGGCACGAGAAGATCATGACGCGCTGTGTCCTGAACGCGAGCGAGCTGATCGATTTCGCCGACCACCATTCGTCGACGCTCGCCGTACACCCCGGCCAGCTCAA
>DATNGX010000094.1:0-2461 GCA_035605755.1 Candidatus Krumholzibacteriia bacterium | reverse complement strand
CACTTTTCTCTTTCCCGGGCGCACCCAGTACGAAGAACAGGGCGCGCGCGTGCGCATCGAAGGCGAGCGCGTGATCGATTCGATCGATCCGCGATCGTGGAAACGAGCGGGAAGAGCGGTGGCGAACTTCAAGCCCGATGTCATCGTCGTACAGTGGTGGCATCCGTTTTTCGCGCCGGCTTTCAGAGGTGTGATTTCAAACGCGTGCAGGTTCGGAGGACGACCTGCGGTCGTCTATCTCTGCCACAACGTGCTGCCACACGAGGAGAATCGCGCGGACCGCACGCTGGTGCGATGGGGACTCGCGAAAGCAGATGCGTTTCTCGTGCAGTCGAAGGAAGACCGCGCGAAACTTCTTTCACTGCGCTCCGGTGCACGCGTTTCGATACACCCGCATCCGACGTACACGCAGTTTGCCGGGGGGACACTAACACGCGACGAAGCGCGTCTCCGATTAGGTGTCAAAGGACGCGTGTTGCTTTTCTTCGGGCTCATTCGCCCTTACAAAGGCCTTCACACGCTCCTTCAGGCGTATGCGCGAGTTGCAGAGAAGCTGGATGCCACTTTGTTGATCGTGGGCGAGTTCTATGAAAAGCGCGCGCCCTATGATGCGGAAATCTCAGCTCTCGGGATAGGCGCGCGTGTCATGGTCGTCTCACGCTACATCCCCGATGAGGAGGTGCAGGTGTACTTCCGCGCCGCGGATCTGGTGGTGCTTCCGTACAAGTCGGCGACGCAGAGCGGCATCACGCAGACCGCGTTTGCGTTCGAGCGCCCGGTGGTGGTGACCGCGGTGGGCGGGCTTCCCGATGTGGTCGACGACGGGGTCACCGGGTTCGTGGTGCCGCCGGAGGATCCGGAGGCGCTGGCCGCTGCCATCGAGCGTTTTTTCGACACCGGCGCGGCCGAATCCATGGCCGCCGCCATCCGCGCCCAGTCCGACCGTTTTTCGTGGAAGGGGTGCGTCAACGCCCTCCTGGCGCTGGCTGGCCCGCCCTCATAAGTCGTTCGCGGGCTGGATATTGAATGTGATATCATGCCCTATTCGTTTTATGACTTCCCGCAAAGGACCACGCGCCCCGCGCTCCAACCACACCCCGCCCGCGCGAGACGGCATCGCTGATACCGGGCGAGCCTTTTGGGACCGGCCGGCGGGCGCGTTCATGCTTGCCGGCGGCCTCTTGCTCCTCGCGGTGGCCATCCTCTACCGCGATCTGATCTTCGGCGGCAAAGTCTTCTGGGCGCCCGACAGCATGTCGGCGCAAAGCCTCGTCACCGCGGGGAAGAATCTCCAGGCGCGCGAAGGCTATCCGCTGTGGAACCCGTACATCTTTTCCGGCATGCCAAGCTTCGGCAGCCTCGTCTTCACGCCGTACGTGTATCCGGTCAACTTCGTCCTCGGGATTTTCGTGCGTTATCTTTTCTTCCCCGAGTACTCGTGGCTGTTGTTCCACACCTTTCTGACCGGGCTCGCCACATTCCTGCTCCTGCGTGAGCGCGGCGCACGCATGGCCGCGGCGCTTCCGGCCGGCGTGCTCATGATGTGGATGCCGAACCTGGTGGCGATCGGCGCCAATGGACACGGCAGCCAGGCGTGCGCGGTCGCGTACCTTCCGCTCGCGTTGTATTTCTGGGATCGCCTGTGGCGGGGGAAGGGCCTGGTGTTGAACGCTGCCGCGCTCGCCATCACCTTCGGCCTCTCCATGCTGCGCGGACACCTGCAGGTGTCGTACTACACGTACGGGCTGGTCGGCCTGCACGCATTCTTCTTCGGCATCATGCAAATGGTGGACGGCGCACGCGGCCGTGGGAACGACACGTCATGGTTGCCGCCGGCGTGGCGCGCGCGCTTGGGTGCAAACGCATCGGCGATGAAGCTTGCCATCACCGGCGTGGCGGGTGCATGGCTCATCCTCGCGCTGATCGTCGGGCTCTCCGTGATGATGTCGGCGGTGCTGTATCTGCCCGTCACCGACTACGCCAAACATTCCATCCGCGGCGCGTCGATCGAGGGCGGGCTCGACTATTCGTACGCCACCATGTGGAGCCTGCACCCGTCGGAAATGATCACGTTTCTCGTGCCGCATGCGTTCGGATTCGGCAAGGACCTCTATCTCGGGCACATGCCCTTCACCGACTATCCCAACTATCTGGGCGTGATCGTGTTTGCGCTGGCCCTGGGCGCGGCCATCGCTGTTCGCACACGATGGGTGCGTTTCCTTTCCATGGTGTGGGTGGTGGCGACGCTCATCTCGTTCGGCAATTTCTTTCCCGTGCTGTACGGGCCGCTCTTCAAGCTGCTGCCGTTCTTCAACAAGTTCCGCGTGCCGGTGATGATATTGATCGTCCAGCAGCTGGCGACGATCGTGATGTTCGGGGTCGGGCTGGACGCCGTCCTGGGCGCACCGCGCGAGCGCATCAAGACTCTCGCGACGCGCGTGCTGATCTTCGCCGCGGCGAT
>DATNGX010000093.1:0-4388 GCA_035605755.1 Candidatus Krumholzibacteriia bacterium | reverse complement strand
CCGATTCCACGACCGGTGCCTGGAGTTTCGCCGGCGCCCTGGCCTACACCCGGCAGGGCATGGATTCACAGTCCCAACGGACCATATTTCTTCCCGAGGGGACCGCGCGTATGATCGATCTCGACGATTGGATGCTGACTGCACTGGCGTCGTCGCGCTGGGATCATGGAGTGCTGTCGCTCGCTGGAGGGGCTTCCGCCAAGTATCTCGTCCAGGCAATGGCTGGCAACGACAACGATATCTGGATGCTCGATCTTGGCGTGATCGCGGCATTTCCACTGCCGGTGCGCGGAGGATTGATTCGGCCCCGCGTTGGCTACGCCGCGCTCAATCTCGACAATGGCGGTTCGTTTGGCGACGTGGAAATCAAAGTGGCGAACGAGCAGCGAGTCGGGCTTGGGATAGATCTCGCCACACCGCGCGTGAGCGTGTTCGGGCGGCCGGTACCGGGTGTCTCGCTCTCGACCGATTATGACGCGATCGATCGGGAGCACGGCGCGTTCCAGGCGGTTCCCCAGTATTCGGTGGGTGTCGAGTTCTCAGTAGTGAACATGATTCACCTCCGCTACGGTCTGCTCGATCACGACTACATCAATTCGGGAGTAGGCATTGGATGGGACTACGGGCGCGCGTTGTTTCGACTGGATTATGCCCACACGGATCCCGACGACCAGCACCCCACGAACATCAGCCTGGAACGCGACACATTCGGCGCGCTCGTCGGTGTACGCTGGTAATATCCTGGTGAATTTCTCCGCTTTCTCTTGCGTCATCTTTACGTGCGCGTTACTCGCGGCGCCGCTGCAGGCGCATTCCGCATCTCCCGATTCCACCTTCACCGCCGAGATGGCGGCCGGCGATTCCACGTTTCACGCTTTCGACAACCCCGCCGCGCTGGAGCATTACGCGCGTGCGGTTGCCATTGATTCGACCAACTACGACGCGTTGTGGAAGCTCTCGCGGGCGTATACGGATTGTGCGGCCGCTGCACCGAAGGACAAACAGTCGGGATTATCTGCTGCGAGCGAGCGCTACGCCCGGAAGTGCGTTGCGTTGTATCCGGACTCAGCGCAGGCACACTTCACCCTGGCGTTGTCGTTGGGACGCATGGCGAATCTGGCGGGCGGAAAGCGTCGCATCGCGCTTTCGAAGGAAATCGAACACGAGGCGCAGTCGACGCTGGACTTGAATCCAAAGCATTTTGGTGCGATGCACATCCTGGGCCGCTGGCATTACGGGATTGCGAGCCTGAGCTGGCTGGAGAAATCCTTCGCGAAGATCATTTATGGCGGCGTTCCACCGGGCGCCAGCATGGAGAAGGCGCGCTCGTACTTTGAACAGGCGATCGCGCTGGATCCGAAAACTCCCATCAACCACTACTGGCTGGGCGAGACGCTCATCAAGCTCAAGGACTACACCGGCGCCCGTGCCGAGCTGGAGAAATGCGTCGCCCTCGACGATGTTCTGTGGGATGACAAGAGGACCAAGGCGAAAGCCAAGAAACGTCTCGAGGAGATCGAAGGAAAGAAATGAAGCTGCCGCGCTCGTTCTTTGCGCGGCCGTCCGTAATCGTTGCACGCGAGCTGATTGGTTGCTACTTCGCAAAGGGTGCGCTTCTGGTTCGCATTGTCGAGACAGAAGCGTATCTGGGCGACGGAACCGATCCTGCCTCTCACGCCCACAACGGACAGACTCCGCGCAATCTGGTGATGTTCGGACCGCCGGGGCACCTCTACGTTTACCGAAGCTACGGGATTCACTTCTGCGCCAACATTGTCTGTGGGGACAGGCCGCCGCAGGCGGTGCTGTTGCGCGCGGCCGAGCCGGTCGAGGGGGAGGCGGTCATGCGTCGGAATCGTGGCCTTTCCAGGGACGTGTCTTCGCACGCCATTCTTCGCGGTCCGGGAAACTTCTGCAAGGGGCTGGGCATAACGCTCGCGCACAACGGCGCTTCGTTGCTCTCGGGCGCCTTCTCTTTGCGTGCGCCGAGAAAGAGTGACACGGACTTCGAAGTGGGCGTATCGTCACGAATCGGTATTTCGAAAGCGGTCGAGCACCCGTATCGTTTCTTCATTGTGGACGACGCGCACGTGAGTGGTCCCAGGAAGAAAAACGGCGCGCAGGGTCGCGCATCGCGAAAGGAACGTCGCCATGCCTGAATGGGTGATCTTCTTGTTGATCGGACTGGGAGCGGGCGTGACCTCGGGGATGTTCGGTGTGGGCGGAGGATTGGTGATCGTGCCGGCGCTCATTTACTGGGCGGGATTCACACAGCACAAGGCCACGGGTACGAGTCTCGCCGTGCTGCTGCCGCCGATCGGTCTGGCCGCAACGCTGGAATACTACCGGCACAAAAACGTGGACTGGCGCGCCGCGCTTATCATCGCGTCTGCGCTTTTTGTGGGCGCGTTCGTCGGCGCCTTCTTCGCCAACAAGATCAGCGGTCCGCACCTGCGCCTGACGTTCGGTGTCTTTACCACGGTGATGGGCGTGTACATGATCTACGGCGCGGTGAAGCGCCTGGGCTGGATCTGATCGTAAACAATGAGGAAAGCAGAATGAAAATCAAAGACGCGAGAATCCTTGTCACCGGCGCGAGCCTGGGCATCGGCCGGTCCACCGCAGAGGTTCTGATCGAGGCGGGCGCGCGCGTGGCCATCACGGGGCGCCACGAGGAGCGCCTGCACAAAGCAGCGCAGGCGATGGGCGCGGTTGCGATTGTGGCGGATGCGGGAAATCCGCGCGACGTCGAGCGCACGTTTGACGAAGTCCGGCGTCACCTGGGCGGCCTCGATGCGCTGGTCAACAACGCCGGCATTGGCGGTTTCGCCGATATGGAGGCGGTGACGTTCGAGGACTTCGAGAGGATCTACCGCGTGAACGTCTTCGGTGCCGCGCTGATGGGCGCTCGCGCCGCGACCATGTTCAAGGAGCAGAAATCACGCGGGCACATCATCAATATCGGCTCGACGGCGGGGCTCAAGGGCTTCGCGGGCGGGTCGGTGTACGCATCGTCGAAGTTCGCGCTGCGCGGAATGACGGAATGCTGGCAGGCGGAGCTTCGCAAACACAATATCCGCGTGACTCTTGTCGCACCGAGCGAGGTGGCGACCGCATTTGGCCGGGAGGATGGCCGCGAGCGCGAGGCCGCGCCCAACAAACTGAGCAGCGCCGAAATTGCGCACACGATCAAGTCGGTGCTGGAGATGGATGACCGCGCGATGATTCCGGAGCTGTCGGTGTGGGCCTCGAATCCGTGGTAGGACAGGAGTGTCGACAGGTTTATCCGCGCGCCTTGATGCCCTTGCGCCAGGCTGCAATGCGCTCGGCGCCGGCGCGGATCTCGACATTCACGCGCGACTCTTCATCGCCGATCGGTTCCGCCGCGCCGCCCAACTGCTCTTTCAGAAACGCTTCCCCGACTGCCCAGAACATCTGCCAGCTTTCGGGCCGCGCGTAGTCGTGGCCTTCTTCAGGAAACACGAGATAGGGAACATCGCGGCCCAGCTTCGCAAGCGCGGCCACGAGTGTGTCGGACTGTGCGACGGCCACACGATCGTCGAGCGCGCCGTGTGTGACGAGGATGGGATTGCGTAGCGCGTCGACGTGGTTGATTGGCGACTGCTCGCGAATGCGCACGAGGTCGGCGGGAGAACGGACGTCTCCGCCGCGCGCCTGCCAGAACCAGTTGTCGGCGAGTGGAGAACGCAGCAGCGCTTCGAGATCGTACACGCCGTACATCGCGAGTCCGCACGTGTATGTCCTGGGCGCCTGCTCCAGCGCGGTCGCGACCGCGTAGCCGCCGTACGACCAACCCCAGATCGCAATTTTTCCGCGCGAAGCGATGCCGAGCTTCACCGCGTTCTCCGCGATGTCAACCAGGTCGTAGTGCATGGTCGAGCCCCACGCGCGGTCGCCCGCATCCGTATATTTTGTCCCGTAGCCGAGCTCGCTCCGGAACCCCGCGCGAATCACCGCATAGCCGCGATTGGCGAGGAGCTGAAAGTTCCGATTCACGGGCCATATGTTCCATTCGTAGCCGGTCCACGGACCACCGTGCACGTACACAACTGTGGGGAGTGGCTGGTCTGGAATGCCATCGTTGCTCTTGTCGGACCCGGCCGGGAGATACACATCGCAGCGCAGATCGAGTCCGTCGCGTGAATGCACGGTCAGTGGCCGGCGCGATGCGAGGGTTTTGTCCTGGAGTCCGGGCACGTCGTCGAAGAGATCGGTTGCACGCTTCGCTTTGCGGTCCCACACCGCGTAGTGCGCGGGGCCGCCGTTCAACCAGCGCACAAGCCAGCGCGAATCGTCCGCACTCTGTCCTACGATGCTCACGTCACCGGGACGAAGTTTGGCGAGCGCATCGATGTCGGCGCTCAGCG
>DATNGX010000092.1:0-7279 GCA_035605755.1 Candidatus Krumholzibacteriia bacterium | reverse complement strand
CGCGCACACTCGCGTTCTGCAGTTGCTTCAATACTTCTCCCAGCCGTTTGATCTCGTCGCCGTAACGCGCCCAGTCGCCGGAGCGTTGCGCGGCGAGGGCGCGCTCGTAGATGTCGCCCGCTTCCTTGGCGAGATCAGCCGTGCTTCCATCTTCTACACGCACGGACGGTGTGGGTGCCGACGTTTCGCCGCTCTTGCGTGCGGTGATCTCGCCCCCGAACATGCGCGCGAGCGCCGGCTCCAGCGTCTCCTCCATCACCACCTGGTTCTGATAGGCGACGACGACGCGCTTGAGCTCCGGAATCCGACCGCCCTGCGCGCGCAGATACAGCGGCTGTACATAAACAAGCGACTCCTCGATGGGAATCACAAGCAGATTGCCGCGAATTACTTCCGAGCCGCGCTGGTCCCACAGCGTGATTTGCCGCGAGATCTCGGTGTCCTGGTTGATGCGGTTCACGATCTGCGTGGGACCGAACACGAGACTCTGCTTCGGCAACCGGTACACGACCAGCTGTCCATAGTGCGGCGCGTCCATGCGCGCCACCATCCACGCCGAGAGGTTGTCCTTGCCGCGCGGAGTGAACGGCACCATGAAAATGAACTCGGCATCCGTCTCACCGGGAAGCCGCATGATGATGTGGCGCAGAAACGGGTCGCGCTGGTTCTCGTCGGCGGGCGCCGGCTTCTGCCACTGGTCTTCCTGGTGGTAGAACATGGACGGCTCGTTCATGTGATACGTGGCGTACATGTCGCTCTGCGCGCGGAACAGGGCTTCCGGGTAGCGCAGGTGCGCGCGCAAATCCGGCGGCATCTCGTCGAGCGCGTGGAAAATTCCCGGGAACGCTTTGGCCAGCGTTTGCACCAGCGGATCTTTTGTGTCGCAGATATAAGCGGTGACGTCGCCGTCGTACGCGTCGATCACCACCTTCACGCTGTTGCGCATGTAGTTGATGCCGTCGCCCAGCCGCTCCGCGTAGGGATAGCGGGAGCTCCGCGTGTAGCCGTCGAGGATCCAGCGCAAGCGCCCGCCGTCGTCGATCACCAGATACGGGTCGGAATCAAAGGTGAGAAAGGGAAGTGCCTTCAGCGCGCGCACGCGGATGTTTCGAAAGTACATGGCACGGCTCTGGTTGGTGATGTCGCTCGAGAGCAGCACTTTCATGGAACGGAAATACGCCGCCATCAGGAAGCGCCGGCCGAACGATCCCACCGGCACGCCGCCTGTTCCTTCGTACGACGCGTACACATTCTCATCGCCCGACGGGTAGTCGAACTCGCGCTGCTTGGTGTTGGCGAAGACCCACGAGTCGGTTATCTCGCCGAAGTAGATTTCGGGACGCGTCACCTTGATCGATACGCTCGACGCGGGCGGCAGATCCTTCACGAAGAGCACCGGCAGTCCTTCGCTGGTGACTTCGTTCACCGGCCCCAGCGTGAGCCCCATGCCGTGCGTGAAGGTGAGCCGTTCGTTGATGAACGTGCGCACGGGGAGTGATGCGGTGTTGAGCTCGCGCGGCGAGAGCAGCACCTGGCGATAGCGGCCGTCGATCCGGTAGCGATCGTCATCAACCGAAAGAAAATCGTAGTACGTGCGAATCTCCTGCAACTGCCCGAAGGTCTGGAGCAGCGGATCGCGGTCCCACAACCGGATGTTGCCCACCGTGGGTGCGTTGGCCTGGATGTCTTTCTGCGAGAGCTCCGCTTCGCCGGTCAGATCGCGCGTCACCACGCTGTCGAGTCCCCACGCCTGGCGCGTGGCCGCGATGTGGCTCGCGAGCTGCGGCGTTTCCCTGGCCAGCTCGTTGGGTGCGACCACCAGTCGGTTGATGAGCGCCGGATAAATGCTGACGGAGAGAATCTGCACGCCCAGGTAAATACCGATCGCCAGCACGACGCCGCGCGCGAAGCGCTCGCCACGCGAACGCACGAGCACGAACACGATGAGCGCCACGGCGGTCAGCGCGGTGAGACGCAGCCCGAGCAACGACCCGTGCAGGTTGGCGTAGCTCGCACCCGTGAGATTTCCCATGGTGGAGTGAAGAAGTCCCGGGATGCGCACGAACATGATGCGCAGTGCGGTGATGGCGAACATCGCCGCCACCAACAGAGCGAGGTGCAGGCGCGCCGGGCGTTCGACGATGAGGTCGCGACGCAATCCCGAGCTGATGCGGTGGCGTATTACATACAGGAGCACGGTCACGATCAAGGAAAGCACCGTGAGCACCGTGAAGTAGCGCAACACAGACGCCACCAGCGGCACGGTGAAGATGTAGTAGCCCACATCGTGATGGAAAACGGGGTCGGCCACGCCAAAGGGCGTGCGGTGGATGAAGCGCAACACAGTCATCCAGTTGGCCATGGAGGCGAGGCCGGTGATCACCGCCACCGCCAGCGCAAAGGGAAGTGCGGTTCGCCGCAACAGGAGCACGAGGGCCGCGGGAAGGAGCGACGGCGCGTCGACCAGGCGCGGTTGGGCCACCATTCCACGCATCGCGACACGCAGGTTGGTGTACACGATGACGAACGCGGTGACGGCGGCCAGCGCGAACAACAAAAGCCGGGCGACGATCTGGGTCACGAACACACGGTCGTATCCCAGCGATTGAAACCACCAGTGGTCGATGACCAGCCGGTCGAGCGCGGGGACCACGAACAGGAGAAGGAGAACGAGAAAGACCAGGCGAAGACCGCGCGGAATTTGCGGCCGCCGGGCCGGACGCAAGGGGGTGGGGGTGCTCATGCCGGCCAGCGTACCACGGGCCTATATATAAAGGAGCGTCAGAATCCCAATCCAGCGAGGATGGCCGTGTGCACGGCGTCGACACTCGCGGTGCCGTCGATGGGGAGCACACGCCCGAACGTCTCCTCATATAAAGGAAGGAGGCGCTCGTAGTTCGCAGCGATCTTCTCCAACTGGGGAAGCGTTTCGTACTTGGACAGGTCCTGTTGGCGGGCGCGGACGCGATCGAGTCCGACGGCCGCAGGCACCGAGATGAAAATGGTCACGTCGGGCGTCGCGCAACCCCGGTTCACATCGATCACCCAGTTGGCGGTGATTTCCGGATCGAGCGTCTGATACGCCATCGACGAAAGCAGATAGCGATCGCAGATCACGTGCTCGCCCCGGGCCAGCCGGGCCTCGATCACGCGCGAATGGGCGAGACGGTCCGCGGCAAAGAGAAGCCCCATGGCCCGTTCGTCGGGACGATAAGGAGCGCCGCCGCCGTCTTTTTCCTTGCCCGTGAGCAGCCGGCGGATAAATGTGCCGATGGGTTCGGGCGTGGGCTCATGGGTGAGGAAACCAGAATGGCCCCGCTGCGTAAAATGTGCATGGAGACGGGCAGCCTGGGTCGTGGTACCCGCACCATCGAGGCCTTCAAAAACGATAAATCGCGCGTTGTTCTGGGGCATGATCCGCACCCGGCAGGTGGCCAGGCGAATGTGGAGTCTAGCAGGGACGGGCGGGCGTTCAAAGGTCGGGTTGCCGGGCCTCTTTGATCCATATTATATTTCGGCCGCTTAGACGGATAGAGCCCCGACGCGAGAGTCGCGACGGTGCCCGCCACGAGCGGCCCAGGATTCTTGGAATGCATGTTGCAGTTACCGACCTCCACGCCATTTAGGCACCGTGGATCTCGAGTTTCGGGAGGCTAGATTTTGAAGCGCTTCACACCCCGTCCCCTCATCATCGCCATTTCTTTTCTCGCGATTTTCGCGATTTCGGTGGCTTCCTACGCCCAGAGCGGCTCGGACTCCAACGAAAAGCCGAAGACGGCGGAACGCACCGACGTCTATCACGACCTCGAGATCTTCACCAAAATCTTGGAGAAGGTTTCACAGAATTATGTGAACGAGGTCGACACCCACAAGCTCATGAAGAAGGCGATCGACGGGATGCTCTCCGAGCTCGACCCGCACAGCCAGTATCTGGATGGGCTCGACTACGAAGACCTGATGGTCTCGACGCGCGGCGAGTTCGGCGGCCTCGGCATGCTGATCTCGTTCCGCGATAATTTCCCGACTGTGATGTCGCCCATCGACGGCACGCCCGCCGAGCGCGCGGGAATCCGCGGCGGCGACCAGATCGTTGAAATCGAAGGACAGAACACCGCGGGCTGGACAGTGGACAAGGCGGTGGGCCAGCTCCGCGGTGAACCCGGCACCAAGATCAAGTTCCGCATTCGCCATCCCAACGACACCGACAACACCAGCACCGAATACGTGCTCGTGCGTGAAGTGATCAACGTCTCCAGCGTTCCGTATCATGGAATGCTCAAGGAAGGTGTGGGCTACATTCGCGTGTCCAACTTTGCGCAGAAGACGGCGCAGGAGATGGAAACCTCGCTCGAAGAGCTCGAGGGCAAGGGCATGCGCGCGCTGGTGCTCGACTTCCGCTCCAATCCGGGCGGCCTCCTGCAGACGGCGACCGAAGTGAGCGAGCTGTTCCTCGAGAAGGACAAGCTGCTCGTCTATACCAAGGGCCGCCTCGCCAACTCGAATCGCAAGTATTACTCGGCGAACCGCAGCGTCCACACCGGCTATCCGATCATCGTCATGGTGAACGGCGCCAGTGCTTCCGCGTCCGAAATTTTCGCGGGCGCGATGCAGGACTGGGACGCGGCCTTCGTTGTGGGGCAGACGTCATACGGGAAGGGTACCGTGCAGACGGTCTTCAAGCTCTCCGACACGGAAGCCGTCAAGCTCACGACGGCCAAGTACTACACGCCCAGCGGCCGCAGCATCCACAAGGATGAAAACGATCATCCGCACGAAGCCGATGAAATCGCGAGTCTGACCGACGGCGGCAGCGACGTCGACAACGTGGCCCCGGATGCGCCGGACACCAAGTCCGACGCCAACACTGAGCTCAAGGAAGTGAAGGAAGCCAAGGAGAAGCCGGTGTTCTACACCTCGAGCAACCGCGTCGTGTACGGCGGCGGCGGTATCACGCCCGACCTCGAGCTCAGCCCGCGCGAGTACACCGAGCTGCAGCGCAACCTGGAGAAGGACTATCTCGGATTCTCGTTCGCGATGGACTACCTGAAGAAGCACAACGATGTGAAGCAGGACTTCACCACGTCCGATGCCGTGTTGAACGACTTCTACAAATTCCTCGAGGCGAAGAAATTCCAGTACAAGAAGGAAGATCTCACGCCGGAGAACGTGGACTACATCCGCACCATGGTGGCGCGCGAGGTCGTCAACGCCAAGTTCGGCCGCAACGCCATGTACAAGGTTGTGGTCGACCAGGATCCGGAAGTGAAGGAAGTACTCCAGATGCTGGAGAAGCACCCGACGCTCAAGTCACTGTTTGCGTACGGGGTGGAAGAAAAGGACAGCGTCAAGAAGGCTGCAAAGCCGGACGAGAAGCCGGCCCCGAAAAAGAAGTAACCAGGGCCGGCTCCGCCCCTGGGACACGACATGCAAAAAGTGGTCGTGCTATGCGATTTCGACGGCACGGTGGCGGAGAGGGATGTAGGTGACCTTCTCTTCCGCCGCTTCGGTGGCGCTGATGCGCACGAGGCAGCGCAGGAGTGGGAGCGCGGCGAAATTGATTCGCGCGAATGCCTCGAGCGCCAGGTGAAGGCCACGCGCTCGACGCCCGAAGAGCTTCGCTCCTTCGCCCACGCCTGCCGGCTGGATCCATACTTTCGTGATTTTAATGACTTCGCGCGCCGGCGCGGTATCGAGGTCGTCGTTCTCAGCGACGGCCTCGATTTTTATATCGAGCGCATACTGGCGCGCCACGGCTGCGGATCCATCGAGTTCTATTCCAACCGGCTGAGCATCGAGGCCGGCACACTCCACGTCGAGTTTCCGTGGTTCAACCTGCGCGAGTGCACCGAGTGCGCGTGCTGCAAGACCCACCATCTCTTCGCCTATCGCCGCCGGGGATACTTCATTGTGTATGTGGGGGACGGTCTCTCGGATCGTTGTCCGTCGGAGAACGCGGACCTCGTGTTCGCGAAGGGCGATCTGCTCGCGCACTGTCGCGAGAAGCACATCGACTGCATCGAATTCAGAAATTTCCGCGACGTCGAGCGTGAGGTTCTGCGTCGTCTGGTCCTGGACGTCTAGCTTCTTCTCGACGCGCATGCTTCTGTAGGAGCGCCCTCGCAGGGCCTGGCTCCGTCCATCCCGTTGGGCTTCGCTTCGCTCACCCAACGGGAGCCCTGTCCGTCGCCACCCGCTCGTGCGCTCACTCTCCAGTCATGTCATCCAGATGTTCAGGTCCGCTACGGACATGAGGTGTCGATCATTCGACACTGGCAGAAAGTTTACCGTCGTAACGAAGGTGAATTTCACCCAGCGCTAAGAGAGCGGCGTTGTTATTTACGCTCGGGACGTGGAGGTGCGACGTAGGTGCTGTCCCACGCGCGCATGAGTGAATCGACGCGTTCCGGATTCTCTTTCTGCCATTTCGCAAAATCCGCCCAGAACGCAGAGTCGTACTGCGTCGAGTCGAATGTCATCGACACTTTGGCGCTGTTGGGATTGAGAATCGGATTGTCGTTGGAGCCGTCGGCGAGGTTGTACTTCTTGTCGTCCTTGTACGTGTTGTAGCCCACCAGCGCCATGAAGCGGATGAGCTCTCTCTGATTGATGGAGCCTTTCTTCACGTAAGCGGCGAGCTCGTCGGTCGTTTCCTGCAGCGTCTCCGGTTTCACCTTGCCGAGCTTGTCGCGCTCCCACATCACGTAGAACAGCTTTCTGATCTCGGCGATGTGCGCGTCGTCCAGGCTGTCGGGCAGGATCTTGATGAACTGCTCGACCAGCTGCTCGCGGTGGGCACGGGAAGACTTCTTGCCGCAGCCCAGCATGCCGATACCGGCGGCCAGCGACGCGATGACAATGAAGACGATCAATCGTTGTTTCATAACCTGCGGAGACCAAAATATGTTGCCGGAAGTGCCGTTCGTGCAAGCATTTTAAGGCTGGCCGGTCCGGCCGATTCCTTTATACTCGCCGCGTCCCCATGGTACCGCAACAGCTCGGCAACTACGAGATCATCGAGAAGATCGGCGCCGGTGGAATGGGCGAGGTGTATCGCGCCCGTGATTCCCGGCTCGGTCGTGACGTTGCCCTCAAGATACTCCCCGAAATATTTGCGCAGGATGCCGACCGGCTGGCGCGCTTCGAGCGCGAAGCGCGGCTCCTGGCCGCGCTCAATCACCCCGGCATCGGCGCCATCTATGGTCTCGAGCAGGCGGAAGGATTTCGCTTCCTGGTGCTCGAGTTGGTACCCGGGGAGGACCTTTCGGTACGGATTGCACGT
>DATNGX010000091.1:0-7446 GCA_035605755.1 Candidatus Krumholzibacteriia bacterium | reverse complement strand
CACCGCAAGACCATCGACCACCCACGCCAGAGTTCCCGCTGCGCCCACGTGTTGCGCGTACACGTCGTAAGCGGGGCCGCGCCGGTCCGTCCACGCCACGATCACGCCGCCACTTCCGTCGGAAACTGCGCACGGGCTCTCCTGGTCGCCGATCGCCGTGCACAGCGCAAGTCCGTCCGCGACCCATGTCGAACCACCGACGGCGTTGATACGCTGCGCGTACACATCGGCGTCGAAAAGATTGCGATAGTCGTACCACACCGCGATGACCGCGCCGGTGCCGTTGGGAACCAGCGAGGTCAGAAACTGATTGCCCGGGGCCAGGCACGCACTGACGCCATCAGCGGCGTAGATGGCGTCGCCGTTGGAATTGATGCGCTGCACGTAGCTGTTGTAGTCGAGACCATTGCGGCTGTCGTCCCACGCGATGATGGCGCCGCCGGATCCGTCGAGCGTCACGAGTGCGTTGGTCTGGTCGTCGGGAGCGGAGCACACCGCCGCACCATCGGCGGCCCATTGCAGCGCCCCGACGTTGTTGACACGGCGAGCATAGATATTGTTGTCGGTGCCGTTGCGGAAGTCGTACCAGACGACGATCGCACCGCCGGCCCCGTCGGAAACGATCTGCGGCGCGAGTTGATCTCCGGTAGCGGTGCACATGGGCACGCCGTTGGGCAGCCACATGGCCACACCTTCCATGTTGATGCGCTGCACGTAGATATTGAAATCGCTGCCGCGTGAATCCTGCCACGCGATGATGGCACCACCGGATCCGTCGGACACGATCACGGGATAGATCTGCTGTCCCGTGGCCGACGCCACCGGAAAGCCTTCGTCGACCCAGGCCGCATGCGATGCAACCGGGAGTGAGAACGCAACCAGCACTGTGAGCAGGAACAGCGGACGCGAAATCATGACCGTCCTCCAGGACGTAATTGGCGTTCAGTACCGTGCACGTTGCGGGCCGTTTGGTTTTGTGGTGTGCGGCTCCTCCTTATTGCTCGACCCCGCCGCAGTGGGCGCAACACGGCGTCTTCTTCCTGCCGATGTCCTGGCTTCATGCAACCAATCGGATGTGATACACGTCTATGGCTCATGCCAAGGACACGCGCTCTCGCCTTTGCCGCCATCGTCGCGCTCACGCCGTGTATCGCCCGCGCCGGCAACCTGGTTGCGGCCGACGGCAAGGCCTTCGACGAGTATCTCCTCTATCAGGAAGCGTATGGATTCTCGGGAGCGGTGCTTGTCGCGCGCGGCGATCACATCGCCCTGGCGAAGGGTTACGGCTTCGCGGACCGCTCGCGTCGAGCACGCTTTGAGGACCGCACACGCATGAATATCGGCTCGCTCACCAAGGCCTACACGGCAACTATTATTCTGCGCCTCGAAGAAGAAGGCGTGCTTCATACCACCGACAAGTTGGGCGATCTGTTGCCGGGTGTTCCAAACGACAAGAAGGACATCACCGTCGAACAACTGCTGACTCACACCGCGGGGCTGGCGTGGGATTCGGCGCCCAAAGCAAAGCAACTCACACGCGACCTTGTGCTCGCGAAAATCTTCGCTGCCAACCTGCGCTCGCAACCAGGCCAGCGTTTCGCGTACTCGAACGCCGGCTATCAGCTGCTGGCCGCGATCGCTGAGGTCAGGAGCGGGCGCTCATTCAGTGATCTGGTCCAGCAGTACATCGCGAAGCCGGCACATGCGCAGAACACGACCATTGTGGGCGGGGTTGGGGACGCGGCGAATGTTGCGCACGGCTACAACGAATGGAAAGACCTGGGTACGTGGCGGGAATGGAATGACGGCTGGCGCTCGGGCTCGGGTGATGTGATCTCGAGCTTGATCGACGTGTGGAAATGGCATCGGGCGCTTCGTGCCGGCACCCTCATCAAGCCCGAAGCCGCGCAGCGCATGTTCACCGCGCACGTGAAATCCGATGACGGCGGGGGATACGGCTACGGCTGGTTCACGAAGCACACCGACCGCGGCGACTCGCTCGTGTATCACGGCGGCGACAATCCCGGCTATCACACCGAGCTGCGCTGGTACGTCAACCGCGACCTCACCATCATCGTGCTCACCAATCTCGAGCTCTACGATGAGTCCGGATCGGGACTCGGGCTGCACAAGCGCATCATTGCGAGTGCGCTGGAGAAGATCGATCGCGGCGAGAAGGTACCGCTCCCGCCCGGGCCCACCGCAACGGGCGCGAGCCCCGAGTATCTGGCTTCATTTACGAAGGCGCCGCCCATGCAAGGCGCCACCGTCGAGCGCGGACCCGCACAGCTCGTGTTCAATGCCGACAGCCAGGACGCCATCAACCGCATTCTCGACCTGCACGACAATCGTCTCGACAAAGACAACGAAATGGTCACGGCGCTGCTCGATGCCACGGCAAGACGCGATTCGTCGCTGGTACGGAAGACGCTCGACAGGGGCAACGCCGAATTCTTTCTCGGGTTCGCTTTCACTGAGCGAGAAGATATGGAGAAGCGCCTCGGCAAGTTGAAGTCTGCAAGAGTGTGCGGGAGCAAACCGCTGCCATGGGACGACTCGTTCGTGCGTACGTTCGCACTGCTGACATTCGAAAAAGAAACCATCGACTATCAGTTCACATGGAAAAGCGGTGAGTTCTACGAAACCATCTCCGAAACGGGCGCCTTGCACGCGCTCACGCTTCCCATGATGCTCGTCGACCGCGACAAGAACGAGTTCGTGATCTGGGACCTGGTCGGCCGGCGCGGCGCGCAACTGCGCTACGAGGGCACCGGCGACAACGTCCGCCTGGTCGACGTAAGCCCGTTTACCACAATCCCGCGCTGATCTATACTGCCGGTCGATGACCCAGGCGACAGCAGCGTTGATAAGCGCGCGCCCTGCCACCCGCATTGCATCGATTGACATCATCCGCGGCGCCGTCATCGTGCTCATGGCCATTGACCATGTGCGCGTGTACTCCGGCGTTCCCGCCAGCGGGACCACATATGGCATCTTCTTCACGCGCTGGATCACCCACTTCTGCGCACCCGCGTTCATTTTTCTCGCCGGAACCAGCGCCTACTTCTACGGCCGAACGCACGCCGGTCTTTCGCGCTTCCTCTTCGTGCGCGGCGTGTGGCTGATCCTGCTCGAGCTGACGGTGATTCGCCTGGCCTGGACGTTCAATGTGGACTTCAATCAATACGAGCTGGCGGGCGTCATCTGGGTGATCGGCTGGTGCATGATCGCGCTGGGCGTTCTATCGAAACTTCCGACCACGGCGATTGCCGCGTTCGGCATCGTCATCATGGCCGCGCATAATCTGCTCGATGGCCACATGCAGAAACTGGTGCCGATGCTGGGTGATGGCGCCGGCGCTGCGCTGTGGAAGCTGTTATACGTGGGCTTCTGGGCCGGGCCCATCATGTTCAGTCCCGACGGACCGGTCCTCTTCGTCCTCTACTCGTTCATTCCGTGGGTAGGTGTGATGGCGGCGGGCTATGCGTTCGCGCACATTCTCGAAATGGAGCCATCGCGTCGCAACCGTGCGTGTCTCTCGATCGGTCTCGGCGCGGTCGCGCTGTTTCTGGTGTTGCGCGGCTTCAATCTCTACGGAGATCCGCACCCGTGGGCGGCGGCATCGCCGGGGCCCGACGGCGCGCCCATGCCCGGACTGCTGTCATTTCTCAATACGAGCAAGTATCCCGCGTCGTTGTGTTTCTTGTTGATGACTCTGGGGCCCACGATTGCGCTGATTCCGCTGCTCGAGAAGACAAAAGGCGGACTGGCGTCTGCCCTCAAAGTATACGGCCGCGTACCGTTCTTCTTTTACGTGCTTCACATTCCGCTGATTCACGCGCTGGCACTCGTGGTGTCGCAGATTCGTCTGGGTGCAGTGAGCCCGTGGCTGTTCGCGAACCACCCCATGGCAGCCGGCCCGCCACCCGAAGGATACACGTGGAGTCTGGGCCTCCTGTACTCCGTGTGGGCGCTTACGGTGGTGTTGCTGTATTTCGCCTGCCGCTGGTACCGCCGTTTCAAGATGAACCGCAACGCCGAGTTGCTTCGTTATCTCTAGCGCGCAATCACCATCTTCTTGGTGACCGTCTCCGCGCCGGCGTGGACGCGGTAGAAGTACACGCCGCTGGGGAGCGTGCGCGCGCGGTCATCCAGTCCGTCGAATGTCAGTCGCGCCGGCCCGGCGTGCATGCGTCCCATGGCGATCGTGCGCACGCGCCGTCCTGCCACATCGAACACCTCGACACTCACCGCCGATTCGCTCTGCAACATCACATCGAACCATGTTGCCGCACTGGACGGATTGGGATAGCCCGAGCTGACGGAAAGACGCGCGGCGGGTGTCATGGGTCGCACCGCGGTTGGGACCAATCCGTCACCGGGGACATGCTGGGCGTAGATGTCGTCGTCGTCGTTGTTCTCGTTTCCATTGCGCAGGTCCTGCCACGCGACAATCGCGCCGCCGCTTCCATCCGCGGCGATCGCGGGCGACATTTGATTCCTGGCTGCCTTGCACAGGGCGACGCCATCGCCCGTCCACTGCACCGCCCCCGTGGAATTGATCCGCTGCGCGTAGATGTCGAATGCGTTGGCAGGGGTTCGGTTATCGTGCCACGTGACAACGGCTCCGCCGCTCCCGTCCGCGACAATCGCGGGGAGCCCCTGTTCTTCGGTCGCGGTACAGATCGCCACACCATCGGCACTCCACAGCGCTGCGCCCGTCACATCGATTCGTCGCGCATACACGTCGAACGCGCCGCTGCGACGGTCGCGCCACGCGGCGATCACGCCGCCCGCGCCGTCCGTCGTGACCATCTGGACGAACTGATCGTTCGCCGCGGTGCACAATGCGACTCCGTTGGCCGCCCACTGCAGCGAGCCCGCGTTGTTGATTCGCTGTGCATAGATGTCGGTGACCGGCGTGCTCACGCGGCCGTCGCTCCACGTGATGACCGCTCCGCCGGCGCCATCGGATACTGTCAAAGGTGAAAACTGATGGCCCACGGCCGAGCAAATCACGTTGCCGTTGGCAGTCCACAACACGCCCCCTCCCGAATCCACGCGCCGAGCGTAGATGTCGATACTGGTGGGGAAACGACCGTCCTGCCACGAAATGATGGCACCGCCGGCGCCGTCGGTCGTGAGTGTCGGATTGATCTGGTCGTTGCTGGCATTGCAAACGAACACGCCGGCAATCGGCCACTGCACCACACCCGACCCGTTGACTCGTTGCGTCAAGATATCGCTGTTGCCGAGGCGGTCGTCCTGCCAGGCGATGATGGCACCGCCGGCGCCGTCCTCGATCATGGCGGGGTTGGTCTGGTTGCCGGATGACGTCGAGATCACCACGCCGTTGCCAGTCCATTGCACGGCCCCCGCCGCCGTGACGCGCCGCGCATAGAGGTCGTAGGTGAGTCCGCTACGAAAGTCCTGCCACGTCACGATCGCACCACCGGCGCCGTCCGAGACGATGGCGGGAAAGCTCTGACTGAAGGCAGCCAGGCACAGCGGCACGCCGTTGGGCGCCCACTGGACCACACCCGCCGCGTCGACGCGCTGCGCGTAGATATCCTCGTTGCCGTTGCGCACGTCGCTCCACACGATGATGGCTCCACCGGTTCCGTCCGGAACCATCTTCGCGAAACCCTGGAGGTTCATCGGGTTGGATATGACATTGCCATCGACAGACCACGCAGCGTGACTGACATCAGCAGACAAATTGATCGATAGGACGAGAAGAGAAGCGACGAGGGGAGCCTTCATACGCACGCTCCAGGTTGGCGGCACAGCGTTGGGACTGGTGACAGTCTATCACGCGCTCCAATCTTGCGCGTGACCGTCTCCGCGGCATGCACGCGATAGAAGTACACGCCGCGTGGTAGCGAGGTTGGTGAAAATGTCACCACCCATGGGACGGCCCGCCGGCCCGATTGGCATGAACAAACCGTCTCTAGCGCGCGATCACCATCTTCTTCGTGACCGTCCCGTTGCCGGCTTGCACGCGATAAAAGTACACCCCGCTGGGAAGCAGCTTGCCGTGATCATCGCGGTCGTCGATTCGCAAATCGCTCCAGCCCTTGACCTGGCGCGGGAACGAGTATTCGCGCACGCGCCGTCCGGCCACGTCATACACATCGACGCTCACGTCCGAGGCGGAAGGCAACGAAAGCTGAAGCGTGGTGTCGCCAGTGAACGGATTGGGATAATTGGACACGCGCAGCGACGTCGCCAGCGGCGTGCGTTCGACGCCGGTGGGACCGCTTCCGTTCACGTGCTCCGCGTACACGTCCCAGTAATTGCCCTCGCGAAGATCACGCCATGCGACGATGGCGCCGCCGATTCCGTCGGGACAAATGCTGGGCACTTCCTGCGAATGCGGTTCGGTGCATAACACGACGCCGTTCGGCGTCCACAACGTGCTGAAGTAATCCAGACGCTGCGCATACACGTCCGTGTTTCCGGTTCGATAATCGAACCATGTCACAAAGAAGCCGCCGGCAGGATCGCGAACGATACGGGGAACCAGCTGAAGCTCTGCCGCCGTGCATATGGGCATTCCATTGACGGTCCATTGCAGTACCCCCGCCGGGTCCACACGCTGCCCATAAATATCGCTGTCGGTGGGGTCAGCGCGGTGGTCCTCCCACACCATCACAGCCCCGCCGCTGAAGTCCTGCGTAATGGTAGGAGAGCTCTGAATTCCCGAAGCCGTGCTGACGGCGAGGCCGTTGGCTCCCCACAGCGATGCGCCGCTGGAATCGAGGCGCTGGACATAGATATCGGCCGGGCCGCTGCGCCAGTCGTACCAGGTAATGATGGCTCCGGCCGCTGCGTCACTCACGATCTGCGGCTCATCCTGATCGTTGGCGGCATTGCACACGGCCACGCCGTTCGCCGTCCACTGCACGTTTCCAAATTTGTCGATCATGCGCGCGTAGATATCACGGTTGCCGGCGCGAAAGTCTGTCCACGACACGATGGCACCGCCAATCTGGTCGCCACAGAGGTGTGGAAAAAACTGCGGGCCGGTTGCGGTGCAGAGCGCAACGCCATCGGCCGTCCACTGAGGCGCTCCCGCCGCGTTCAGGGATTGGGCGTAGATGTCCGAGTTGCCGGAGCGTTCGTCGCGGAACGCGACGACGAAGTTGGCTCCGCTCTTGATCAGGTCCGGGTACCACTGGTTGCCGGCGGTCAGGCTCACTGCGACTCCGTCCACCGTCCACAGCGGAATTCCACTTCCGTTGATGCGCTGCGCATAGACGTCGTTGGCGGTCTGGATGCTGTTGCGATCGTCATACCAGACCATGACTGCGCCGCCCGCATCGTCCGACACCATCGCCGTCAAGATCTGGGTGCCCGTCTGGGTGCACACCGGGACGCCGTCGGTGGTCCACTGGGGAATGCCGGCCGCGTTCAGTCGCTGTGCGTAAATGTCGTAGTTGCTGC
>DATNGX010000090.1:0-3315 GCA_035605755.1 Candidatus Krumholzibacteriia bacterium | reverse complement strand
CACCCATGTTGGCCGGCTCCTCCTGGACCCAGATGAGCTTGGCATCGGACGGATAGCGCGAGAGCGCGCTCTTCAGCTCTTCGGCCGGGAACGGGTACAGCTGTTCGATGGTGACGATGGCGCGGTCCATGGCACCGCGTGCAGCACGCTCGGCGCGCAGCTCATGCGCGATCTTGCCGCTGCACAGAATGATGCCGCGCACATTCTGCGCTTCGTCATCGGGAAGCACGGCGCGGAAGGAACCCGTCGCCAGTTCCTCCACGGGCGAACACGCCGGCTCCGCGCGCAGCGTGCTCTTGGGCATCATCACGATGAGCGGCTTGCGCCACGTGCGCAGCGCCTGGCGGCGCAGCAGGTGGAAGTAGTTCCCCGCTGTGCTCGGCTGCGCGACCTGGATGTTGTCCTGCGCCGCCAGTTGCAGGAACCGCTCGGGGCGCGCGCTCGAATGCTCGGGTCCCTGTCCTTCATTGCCGTGCGGCAGCAACATGACCATGCCCGTCAGCAGATTCCATTTGTCTTCGCCCGCGCACACGAACTGATCGATGATGATCTGGGCGCCGTTGGCGAAATCACCGAACTGCGCTTCCCACAACACCAGCGCGTCCGGCAACTCGCGGCTGTAGCCGTACTCGAATCCGAGCGCGGCCGCTTCGGAGAGCGCGCTGTCGATGGCGACGAACGGCGCCTGCCCGTCGGCGATGTGCGCGAGCGGCACATAGTCGCCGCCCGTGCGCGTGTCGATGAGCGCCGCATGGCGATGATTGAACGTGCCGCGGCGCGAATCCTGGCCGGTGAGCCGCACGGGCATCCCTTCGGTCAGGAGCGAACCGAATGCGAGTGCCTCGGCCATGCCCCAGTCGACGCGCCGCGTACCCGCCACCATCTCCGCGCGCTGCTGGAGCAGCTTGGCGATCTTCGGATGGACCGAGAATCCATCGGGCGCATGGGTCAGGCGCTCACCAATCGTGCGCAGCCTCTCCATGTCCACATGAGTCGGCACTTCGTACGCGGGATCGTAGTCGCCGCCCTGGTACTTGCCCCAGAACTTGGGCAGCTTCCAGAACACGGGACGCTTCTGGTAGGCGCGTCCCTTCTCGTGGCTCTCGCTCAAACCCGCCGTGGCTTCCTTCTTCATTTCGTCGATCGTCGCGGCGTCGAGGCCCAGTCGCTGCGCGTACACTTCCCAGGCCAGCGGATGCTTCGCGATCTTGTCGTAGAGAAGCGGCTGCGTGACCGTCGGGTCTTCCACTTCACTGTGACCGTAGCGACGAAAGCCGATCAGATCGATGAGGACGTCGTCGTGAAAGCGGTGGCGATACTCCGCGGCGATGCGTCCCGCCCACCACACCGCTTCCGGCTCTTCGGCGTTGACGTGAAGGATGGGCATCGAGATGCGCTTGCCCGCTTCGGAGGAAAAGCGGGTGCTGTGCAGCACGGCCGGTTCCGCGGTAAAGCCGATGAAGTTGTTCACGATGATGTGGACGGTTCCACCCACCGAGTAGCCGTTGAGATCCGCCAGGTTGAGCGTCTCCGAAGTGATGCCCTGCCCCGCGAACGCCGCGTCGCCGTGAAGCGTCACCGGCAGAATGCGGTCGACACCTTCCTTGCCCCAGCGCTCCTGGCGCGCGCGGGCGCGTCCCATCACGACCGGGTTGACCGCTTCCAGATGGCTGGGATTGCTCGTCAGGTGCACTTCGATGTCGCGTCCAGAAAGCGTGGTGTAGCGGCCGGTGGCGCCGATGTGATACTTCACATCGCCCGCTCCCAGAACACTGCGCGCGTCGACGTCTTCGATGCCTGCAAATACATCTTCGATGGGAAGGTTGACGATTTCCTTCATCACATTGAGACGACCGCGGTGACTCATCGCGACGTACAGATATTCCGCGCCGAGCGCGCCGGATGCATCCAGCACCGAATCGAGGAGCGGAATCAGCGCCGCGACACCTTCGACGGAGAAGCGTTTGCTTCCCACGTACTTGAGGTGAAGGAAGCGCTCGAACAACTCGACTTCCATGAGACGTGACAGGATCCAGCGCGAATCCACCGCCGGCGGACCGGCTTCGATCATCTCGCGCATCCACTCGACGCGATCACGCTGCATCATGTGCATGAACTCGAAACCGATCGGACCACAGTAGATCGACTGCCACTTCTGATTCTCGTCGCGATTTCCGTTGGCGCGCACATCCGTGATATCCGGATGCTCGTACGGAGCGAGACGATCGAGCGGATCGAGGTTGGCCAGGAGGTAGCCCCAGCGCCGGTAGGCGTCGCCCACCGGATCGGGTGCAAGGTCCGCCGCAGCCCCGTGGCTGCGCACTTCCGAGTGTCGAGGAGTGTTCATTTTACTCTTTCAAATTGTGGATAACCCGGTTCACGGCGCTGCGTCAGCGCGCCGGCGTCCGCGGCCCAACCGCAAGACGCATCGGTAATTAACACACGTGCTGGAAACCTGTCAAAAGCAACGATTGCGCCGGTCACAGGTGGAGGAAACGGCCCTCGTAATTACTGGATGAAAATTGGCCAATCCATTGTACAAGAATCAGATTGGGCTGTGGGAGGAGAAATCCGCTTGATCGAGCGATGGCTGCATGCTACAGTGTTGGTCCCTGCACTATGGCGTTCAGTTCCTGAACGCTTCAAAAGATCCCGGGTTTCGCCCGGGATCTTTTTTTATTTGTAGTTCTGACGCGGGCTGCGCCCGCGTCTCTCAGCTTTCTCGCGCTCGCCAAGGCTCGCGGCTCGTCTTCCTGCGACCATTTTTTTTTGTAACGCGCTCGCCAAGGCTCGCGACTCGTCTTCCTGCGACCCACATTCATCAAGCGCGTGGTGCACGTTCCAACAGTGATTCTATTTCCCGCATCACGCCGTTCGTCAACTCCGGCAACACGTCGAGCGCGCCGAGATTTTCTTTCATCTGCTCCGGCCGTGTGGCACCGGTAATCGCCGAGCTCACGTTCGGATTCTTCAAGCACCACGCCAGCGCCAGCTGCGCCCGGCTACATCCCAGGCCTTCCGCAACCGGCTTCAACTTCTTCACCACGTCGATCTTCGGCTGCGCGGATGCTCCGACGAGCTCTTCTTTGAGCCACTCCATCCCGGGCAGGCTGGCGCGCGTGTTGGGAATCAATCCGTTGTCGTACTTGCCGGTGAGCAGTCCACTGGCCAGCGGGCTCCAGATGGTGAGCCCGAGCCCGATCTCGTTGTAGAGCGGCGCATACTCGCGCTCCACGCGGTCGCGGTGGAACATGTGGTACTGCGGCTGTTCCATGAGCGGGCCGATCAAATGGTTGGTTTCGGCGATGACGGCTG
>DATNGX010000089.1:0-9776 GCA_035605755.1 Candidatus Krumholzibacteriia bacterium | reverse complement strand
ATTGGTGGAAGCCTTCGATTGGGGCGCGCCGGAAATCTACATGATCGACGTCACCGACGGACGCGCGCTGCGCCTGACCGCGACCAACCGGGGAGAGGGCATGCCTGCGTGGAGTCCCGACGGCGCCCGCGTCGTGACCGTGTCGCAACGCGAAGGCAAACCCGCGCTCTGGATGCACGACCACGTGCAGGAGTACATCACGCTCTTGAAAAACGCCGACGCGCCCGGCGTATTCGAACGACCCGCGCGTTTGAAAATCCCCGCGCCTCCCGGCGCGCGCCGCTTCCGCACTTCACAATAGAGAGAATCAGCTCCCAGGCGGGCGCTGCTGGAGCATCGTGTGAAACGGCGAAGGGATCTCCACGCCTTCGGCGGTGAAGCGTGTCTGCAGGGCTTTGATGAGCTCGGAGCGCAGGAGACCCTGATCGGTGTATTGCTTGGAGCGGATGATCACGTCGAAGCGGATGCCGAGATCGGCGAAGGTGTGAAAACGAACCACGGGTTCGGAATCGGGTAGTGAGCCTTCGACGCGCTTGATGACGTCGTTTCCCGCTTCTTTGGCGATGCGCTCGACCTTGGCGAGATCGCTGCCGTATATGACAGCCATCGTCACGGGGAGACTCAGCGCGTGCTCATTCACGTTGAAGTTGGAAACGATGGCCTGGGCGAGCTTGGTGTTGGGCACGATGACGAACTGATTGCGCGGCACGCGTAATGTGGTCGTGCGCCAGCTCACGTCGTACACCACGCCTTCCTGACCGCCATCGAGGCGAATGTAGTCGCCGGGACGGATCTGCTTGGTGGCGAGAATGTTGATGCCGGCGAAAAAGTTGGCCAGCGTGTCCTGCAGCGCCAGCGCCACCGCGAGACCACCCACGCCGAGCGCCGTGATGACGGGCGCGATGGCGATCCCCATGGTCTGGAACACCACCAGAAGCCCCACCGTGAACACCACGACGTTGACGATCACCTTGGCCATGCTCACCGACGACGGCAGCAGGCGGTGCGCGTAGTGCGCGGTGATGCCGCTCGCAAAACGAGCCACCACTACGATCGCCACAATGAGCACCGCGATGCGGAAGCCGAGCGTGATCTCCTTGTCCATGCTCTCCGGGATGGGCAGGAACGGGAAGGCGTAGTAGAGGCCGATCAGCAGGAAGACCCAGCGCGCGACACCTTTGATCGCGTCGGCGATGACGTCGTCCATCTTGCCTTCGGTGGTTGATGCAAACTTGCGAATGCTGCTGACAAGGATGCGTTCGACGATGAAGCCCGCGATCATCGCGACAATCAGAATGAAGCCCGCCGTCACCAGACCGCGGGTGGTATCGGTCATCTCGGAGAGAAACGATCCGAACGGCAAGATGGAGAATGCGCCGGTTGTCATCGGCGCAACTGTACCGTTCGATGCATCGAGAGGCAAGGCTCGAGAGTTGATCAGCGCGTGGAGAGCGTCGACGGGCTGGTCGCGGCCGCGGGCGGCGTCACCGACACCGAGAAGAAGCCTTCGGCGATGCGACGTTCTCCCGCCGGATCGCCGGTCAGCACGTTGGTCATGTCCATGGTGACATTCTCCATCGTACCCACCGCGACCTGTTCATCGTTGAACGTGACACGAAAGCTGCCGCCGGTGATGAGCGTGGACTGGATGGGCGTTCCGCCCCCGGGGGCTTCCTGGTAAAACACGTAGGCGGCGCCGGGGTCATTCTGGGCTTCGCTACTTGTGCTCACCAGACGCAAACTGACCGGCACCGTGGGTGCCTGCGTGAACACGATGTGCACCTGCACCAGGCTTCCATCGTCGAGGCCGAGCTGGGCGCTCACGTCGTAATGGTTTTCGCTGGAAAGCAGCGCGTCAACGGCTGTATCCGCCACGCACACATCCAGCGGTTCGGCGCGCCCTTCGACGCGCAGGCCGACGCCGGACTCGCCCGCGCACAGCGACTTGCTGTCGACGGGATCGTCCTCGCTGCAACCGGTGATCAGAAGCCCGGCCAGCAGGGAACCGGCAAAAAATCGACTCGCTTTGGAGGTCCGGAGAGCGCTCATTACCATGGAGGGAAAATAAGCTCGGCGGCCCAAACGCCGCAAGGGCAAGGATTAGCATAGTGGTGGAGCGTTGCGTTATACTTGACGCAACAGCGCGCCACAGAGCGGCGCCAACGGAAAGGATTCAGTGAACGTGGTGATGACGGGAAGACGGATTATCGTGTGCATGGCGATCGTGTTCGCCGCGGGGTGCAGCAAGAAAAACCAGCGGGCCGAGCAGTACTCGGACCAGGGTGGCATGGTCACCGAAGAGACCCGGACGCCCACGGTGCGGATGCCGTACGTCATCCCCGAAGCGGGCGTCCACTTCAATCCGCCGCTGGCGTGGGATCCGCAGCGCATTCAAGTCGTCACCGTGCACGGCGAAGACGCGGCGGCAAAACAGCCGGGCGCGGACTTCGCGGTTTCATTCAATTATAAGGCGGAGCAACCCGCCCACAAGAATGAGCCGCTGCTCACACTCTACGTGTTGCGTCGCTCGCAGTGGAATCGCGTGGCGGATTCGGGCGCGCGCGGTGAGGTCATCGACAGCACGGGCGAATGGGTGTTCGTGGCGGCGCCGTCGAAACAGATTCCGTATCGCACGGACATGCTGGATGCGGATCAGTTTGCCGCCATGCGCGTGTCGGTGACCGATGTGAAGGACGCCTTCACCATCGAAGCCGGCGGTCCGTCCGACTCCAGTCTGCGCGCGGAATCCAACCGGAGATAACCTGTGCACGGCGCCCGGCGCATGGCTGCGCTGGCGCTCGCCGCGTCGCTCTCGGCGTCCGGCGGCTGCCGGGACCGCTCGCATGAAAGCGGCGACATGACCGAACAGCGCCACGAAATGGTTCGCGTTCAGATTCAGGCGCGCGGCATCCACGACCCGCGCGTGCTGGACGCGATGCGCGACGTCAAACGCCACCTCTTCGTTCCCTCTGAATCATCCGAAGATGCATACGAGGACTTTCCGCTTCCCATCGGCGAAGGCCAGACCATCTCGCAGCCGTACATTGTGGCGCTCATGACCGAGCTGCTCGCCACCAAATCGACCGACCAGATACTCGAAGTGGGAACCGGATCCGGATATCAGGCGGCGGTGTTGTCGCGCCTGGTGGCGGATGTGTACTCGATCGAAATCGTGAAGGCGCTGAGCGACGTCGCGGCCCGGCGGCTCGATCTCCTCGGTTACGACAACGTCCATCTCCGCGTCGGCGACGGCTATAATGGATGGGCCGAGCACGCCCCCTTCGACGGCATCATCGTCACCGCCGCCCCGCCCGAAATTCCGCAGAAGCTCATCGACCAGCTCGCCGACGGCGGCCGCATGGTGGTCCCGGTCGGAACCAGCTACCAGGAGTTGTTGCTGATCGAGAAGAACGACGGCGACATCAAGAAGCGTGTCATCACCGCGGTACGTTTTGTTCCGATGGTGAAGGGGAAGACAGACACCACGCAGTAGCTAGCCGGCGGCTTCGGATTTGCCCTGCTTCACGGTCACCACGGTGTGAATCCCGCCGCGCACCATGAAATCTCCCACCACTTCGATGAAGCGCGGCTTGGTCGCCGCCACGATGTCGTCCATGATGCGGTTCGTCACCGCTTCGTGGAAGGCACCCTCGTTGCGATACGACCACAGGTAGAGCTTGAGCGACTTGAGCTCCACGCACTGTTCGTCGGGTACGTAGCGGATGCGGATGGTGGCAAAGTCGGGCTGGCCCGTCTTCGGGCACAGGCAGGTGAACTCCGGGCATTCGAACGAGATCAGATAGTCGCGTTCCGGATGCGGGTTGGAAAAAATCTCGAGCTCTTTGGTTGGTTTTGTCGTCATGGAGCGATTCTACACATGACGGCGAAAACGATCAAATGCGGCGCCTGGTCGGTTTTCTGTCGTCGATTCGCGCGCGCGAAAGCCGATTGAATGTGGACATTCAGTAACAAGAAAGTGTACAATTGTTGCTGTTCAGCCCCCGCTTGAGCCGCTGCCCCGACTCGAGGAGCATATGCAGCCCGGTTCTCGATCCACCGGCCGCTCTCTCCGGCGAAGCGCGATTCTCGCGCTTCTTCTCTCTTGTTCAATTCCACTCACCGCACGCGCCCAGGTCGCGCAGGTCGGCATTTTCAGCGATCCCTCGCGCTCGAGCTGCTCGCTGTCGGACGCCGCCGGCGGCGAGATTCGTGCCTACGTCGTGGCCAACACCACCGGGATGACCGGCATCCGCTTTGCGGCAACCAAGCCCGATTGTTTCAATGCCACCTGGCTCTACGACGAAGTTCACCCCGGATACATTTCCATCGGCGATTCGCAAACCGATATCTCCATTGCGACCGGCACGTGTGAGAGCGGCCTGCGCGTCGTCCTCACCATGGTGTTCCAGAAAACATCCACCACCACGCCGTGCTGCCTGTATGAATTGACGCCACCGGCCATCGTGGAGAACGTCGAGTACACCGACTGTGCCTTCGTGGAGCACCCGCTGCCCACCACCCCGGCCTACGTGAACGCGAACGCCACGTGTCCCTGCAGCACCAACGTCGACTTTCCGCCATCGGCGCCCTTCAATCCGAATCCCACGCCCGGGATGACAAACATTCCGACGAATGTCGCGCTGACGTGGGATGCCACCGATCCGGAGAACGAGCCCCTGCACTACGATGTGTATTTCGGAACCGACCCGGCTCCGCCGCTGGCTGCGCCAGACGTCGCGCAGCCCCAGTACAGCCCGGCCGGGCTCGTATACAACACCACGTATCACTGGAAAGTCGTGGTGAAAGACAACGCGGGCAATGCGACGGATGGTGCGGTGTGGTCGTTCACAACTTCCACGGATGCGGGAGTTCCTCCGACGCCGGTCAGTCCGAATCCCCTTGATGGATCGACGGACGTCCTGCGCACGACGCAGCTCGAATGGGACATCGTCGGGGGAAGCGGCCCTGCGACGAGCTACGAGATTTATTTTGGACATACGAACCCGCCGCCACTTCTCGCCACCATTGCGCCGACGATCAATCCCAGCTACCTGGTCGAGAATCTCGTTTTCGACACGACGTACTACTGGTACGTGAAGTCGATTGCGTTGGGAGGCAAGTCGACGACGGGTGCCACCTGGTCATTCCATACCATCACCAGCAATGTGCCTCCCAACCAGCCGTCGTCCCCGTCGCCCGGGCATGCCGCGACGGGCGTTGATTTCAACGTGTTGCTGCAGTGGTACGCGAACGATCCCGAAGGGCAGACGGTGAGCTACGACGTGTACTTCGGCACCACTGCAAGTCCGCCGTTTCTGTCTCATACCCTGAGCCCGGAAAAAGCGGTGTCAAATCTGCTGGCGTCTACGAGGTACTACTGGCGCGTCGTGGCGATTGACTCCGAGGGAGCGAGCGCGTCGGGAGCAACATGGTACTTCACGACGCGGGGGACCGGTTCGCCGAGCGTCCCGAGTCTGGTGGCTCCGGCGCTGGGATCGACGATTTCCGCGGTGGGCGCCGTGCTGCAGTGGACCGCGAGCGATCCGCAGGGCGGGCCGTTGAAATACAACATCTACCTCGGCACATCGAATCCGCCGCCACTGTTCGAATCGTATCACTCGGGCGGAACACTTGTGCTGAGCGCGCCGTTACAGCAGGACGTGACGTACTACTGGCAGATCGTGGCCACCGATCAGGATTTCAACAGCACGCAGGGACCCGTCTGGAACTTCCAAACCCGTGCGCCGGTGGCACCGCCGGCACCGTCCAATCCCTCGCCGGCTCCGGGTACGACCACCAACGTACGCAGGCCGCCGCTCTCGTGGCACTGCGTCGATCCCGTCGCCGGACCGCTCACCTTCCAGGTATCGATCGCGCACGACGGCATATGGTCGGTCTACGGTGAGATCCCCGACACCACGTTCACGCCGCCGATCCCGCTCTTGTGGGGAGAGACCTACAACTGGAAGGTCCAGTCCGAGAATACGGATCATCTCTTCGCCGAGTCATCGACGTGGATTTTCACCGTGGGAGGGACCAACCTGCCGCCGACGGCGCCGGTGAACTTCTATCCGGTGCACCTCGCAACCGATATGTCCACTGCGGTGACGCTGCAGTGGTCAGCCAGTGATCCCGAGAATGCGCCGTTGACATACGACGTGTACTTCGGCACGAGCCAGACACCGCCGCTCGTGAAGAGCAACAACGCGTTGCCGTTTTATGACGTCGGCAATCTCCTGCACGCCACGAATTACTACTGGCAGGTATTGGCACGCGACATCGACGGCAACACGGCGATCAGTCCGGTCTGGAAATTCACGACCCTGGTTACGGCGACCGCGGACCTGAAGCTCGGACTGTACGCCGATGCAGCCGGAACTTCCTGTTCACTGGCCGACCCGGCCCCGGGGATGCGCACGGTCTATGTCGTCCTGAATGGACCCGACACCTACACGGGCGCGCGTTTCAAGGCGACCAAGCCGGGATGTTTCAACGCGACGTGGTTGTTCGATACCACCCCCTACGTAACGATAGGCGACTCGCAGAGCGACATGTCGGTTGCATTCGGCACGTGCATGGAAGGACCCATCAACGTGATGTCGATCACGTATCAGTCGGCGGGAAATACGCCGGGCTGCTGCCAGTACGCGCTCGAAGCGGCGCCTGTGGTCGGCACGCTCGTGGTGACCGACTGCACATTCCAGGAGCTGGTGCCGGAAGGGCTGCCCGTGCTCGGAATCAGCTCCAACAATGCGATATGCCCGAGCTGCGACTCATTCGGTGTGCTGAGCTTTGTGCAGGCCGAGGACAGCTGCACGACGGGCGGTCCGCACGAGATGACGATCGATCTCAACCTGAGCGCCGGTGACTCGGTGAGCACGGGTGGCGTCGACATCATCCTCGACCCGCAGCTCACGCTGGTCTCGTGTGAGCGCGGCGCCATGATCGAGGATTGGCCCAGCTTCAATTACGACGTGCAGTCGAATGTCATCACCGTGACAGCCAGCGGGCCGGTGATTCCGCGGGGCACGAACGGGGTGTTCGCTCGCCTCAAGGTGACCACGGATTGCTGCGCCTGGACGAGCCTGGCCGAGCTCGGGCTGGCCGCGCCGACGGGCGACCTGGTTCAGCACCATGTGGTCGCGCGCCAGCTCGAGTGCCGCTATCCCAACGATGGTGATGTCAATAACGACGGCAGCATCACGGTCGCCGACGCGCAGTGCGCGCTCGAAGCGTATCTCTATTTACCGCTGCCTCCGCCCGGCGGGTGCGGTGGGCCGGGTGCCAGGACGCGCGGCGATGTCGACTGCAGCGGCGCCCCGACTCCGGGAGACGCCTACTGCATTTTCAAACAGTGGCTCGATCAGTCGTGCTCATTCTGTAACGGCGGCGCCGTGGCGATGAGCGCGTCGTTGCCGTCGCCGCGCCTGTCGCTGCGCACCATGCGCGAAGACGAGGAGATCGTGGTGGTGTTGAGCGCGAACGGAAGCGGCGAGGTGGGAGCGCTGGGGTTCGAGCTCAAGTATCCGAAGGAGCTCGTGCTTGTGCGCGCGGAGCCGCCACGCAAGGACACATTCGCGGCGCTGCAGATGCGTCTGGTTGAACCGGGACGGGTGCGTGTCGGCGCATACGCAAACTCCGGGAAAACGCTTTCCGCCAGCGGCGACATCCTGGCCCTCCGTTTCCACGCGGCGGGTGAGGTGCGTGGCACGGTAACCGCGCAGCGCTTCGTCGACGACCTCGCCGGCGCGCAGGACGTGACCGTGTCGCTGCAGGCAGCTCTCGCGGTGATGCCACCCCAGGTGGTGCTCCATCAGAATTCACCCAATCCGTTCAACCCGCGCACGATGATCAGATTCGAGCTGCCGGAGCCGATGCACGTGCGTCTCACCATTTTCGATGTGCACGGCCGCCTCGTCAAACAACTCCTCGACGAGCGGCGCGAAGCGGGCGTGTCGATGATGGATTGGGACGGCACCGACAGCCACGCGAGAAACGTGGCTACCGGAGTGTACTTCTACGTGCTCGACGCCGGCGGCTCACGGCTCCAACGCAAGATGGTGCTGCTGAAATGAAAACGCGATTCACCATTTCAATGCTTGGCGTGGGATTGGCAGCACTCATGGTTTCGACATCCGCGCAGGCGCGGCTGTTGTGGATTACGCCGGCACATCACGATTGTGCCTTCGCCACCAGTGACACCGTCCGCGTTGATCTGATGATCAGCAACGCGGGCCCGGCCGTCGGTTCCGGTGGCTGCAGCATCACGTTCGACGGTTCAAAACTCGAATTCGCGCGCGCCGAGAAAGGCAATCTCACCGCGGATTGGCCCGTCTTCAACGTCGTGGCCGGATCACCCGCGGTGATCAGCGGATCGGGAGGGACACCCATTCCCCTGAACGCGACCGGCACTTTCGCGCGGCTCTACTTCGTGGACAAGTGCTGTGCTCTCGCTTCCGTGCAGAACATCTTCGTGTGTCCCACGGCGCAAACCGGGGACCTCGCGGGCTTCCCGACCTCGTGCGGTATTGTCGAATGCGTCCCGGGTTCGCCCGGGAGGCTGAGCGTGGAAACCATCTATCTTTCGTGCCTCGGCGCCACGGTGGACACGGTGGACGTGGACGTGCGCGTCGAAGGTTCTCCGCAGGCAATCGATGCGGCGGGTGTCGACATCGCGTTCAATTCAACGCTGCTCGGCTATGCCGGCTATCGACGCGGTGATCTGACCCAGGCATGGCCGTTCTTTGATGCCGTCCTCAACGGAAACGCAGTTCGCGTGGGCGGTTTCACGTCGACAGCGGTTCCGGCGGGGACCAGCGGGGTATTCGTCACGCTGCGTTTCGTTCCCACAGTGGCTTTCGGCAACGGAGCATCGTCACCCCTGTGTACACAGCTGCTTGTCGACGACTTTGCACCGCTCGAAGCGCTGTGCGGCGCGATCACGTGCATACCGCTCCGTACCCAACCGTCGAGCTGGGGCTACGTAAAGTCGCTCTACCGCTAGCATCGGGACACGAATGTCGAAGCTCACCCCGTGTCTCCTTGCGCTGGTGCTCATCGCTCTCGCGATCGGCGTTCGCGCGCAATCACAGGCTGCCACCCTGATTCCCAAAGGGAAGCTCATCGTCTCGTCGCACAGCCACGACTGTGCCGCCGTCGACGACACCGTCGATGTGGCCGTGAGCATCAATGCCACCATCGAGGCCGTCGACATGGGTGGATTCGATTTTCTCTACGATTCCAGCCAGCTCGAGTACGTCGGCTTCAAACAGGGTGGTCTCACCAACGTGTGGCCATTCTTCAATGCGGTGAACTGGGGAGACTTCGTACGCGTGGGCGGATTCACAAACATCCCCATACCGGCCGGGATGGCGGGCGACTTCGTCATTCTGCGTTTCGTGCCGCACTGTTGCGAGAGCGCGTCCGCCGTGCCGCTCTGCCTGACCACACTTGTCAGCGACTTTTTTGGAATGAGCACCGAGTGCGGATCCGTGCAGTGCACCACGCTCTCGACCCAGCCGTCGAGCTGGGGCTACGTGAAGTCAATCTATCGCTAGTGCCCGCAACCAACGAGGTGACAAGAATGCGAAACCGCTTGTTCGCTGTTGCAGTTGCTTTACTCGTCCTTCCCGCCACTGTGCTGGCCGCCACCTGGACCGTCAAACCCGACGGGACCGGAGATTCTCCATCCATCAAGGCCGCGATCCTCGCGGCATCGAACGGCGACGTGATTCTGCTGACGGACGGAACGTTCAGCGGTGCAGCCAACCGCGACT
>DATNGX010000088.1:0-5415 GCA_035605755.1 Candidatus Krumholzibacteriia bacterium | reverse complement strand
CTTGCGAGTAATTCACTCCTGGAAGCCCTGGTATATGCGCAACGAGCGCATGGCGCCGCCCTGGAGGGTTTTGACCCGGCCGAGGCGCTACCGCGCGTCCGTTTGTGGCAGGAGCCGGGCGGTTCGGGTGCGCCCGATCCGGTCGTGCTCGAGCACGACTGGGACGAAGCCCGGCGTGTCATGTGGGACTATGTCGGCATCGTGCGCAGCGACGCGCGCCTCGACATTGCCGCGCAGCGCATGCAGAATCTGGCCGGGACCGTCGACATCGTGTACCGGCGCAGCCGTGTCACGCAGGATCTGCTCGAGCTGCGCAACATCATCGCGGTGGGGCAGATGGTGATCGAATCCGCGCGGCGCCGCAAAGAGAGCCGCGGGCTGCACTACAACGAAAGCCACCCGGCGCGCGACGACGCCCGCTTCCAGCACGATACCGTGCTCGAGCTCAAGGGCGCATGACGATGGAATGGTACCAGGTTGCTTTCGGCGAGCTGTATCCGCTCGTGTATCCGCACCGCGACGTGGCCGAAGCGGCGCGGGTGGCGACAAAACTCGCCCCCCACCTGGCCGGTGCGCGACCGACGCTGGACGTGGCGTGCGGCGACGGGCGCTACATGAGCGCGCTCACCGGCGCGGGAGCGGACATGTTCGGCGTCGATCTTTCCGGGCACCTGCTGGGTGAAGCGGCCAAACGCAACGAGCTCTCCGGGCGGCTGGTGTGCGGCGACATGCGCGCGCTTCCATTCGTGGCGGGCGCGTTCCGTTCCGCGATAAACATGTTCACGAGCTTCGGGTACTTTGAAGCCGACGCCGACAACGCGAGTGTGCTGGCCGAGATCAATCGCGTGCTTGCCAGCGGAAGCATCTTCGTGATGGACTTCATCAACGCGCACGCGGTGGAGCACAAATTGAAGCCGCAATCGCAGCGAACCATGGGTGATGCAACCGTGCGCGAAACGCGCGAGCTCTCCGCCGACGGCCGCTTTCTGGTGAAGCAGGTGCGGGTGGAGTGGCCGGAGAGAGAAGCGGTGGAATACGTCGAGCGGGTACGCCTGTACCATCGCGACGATCTGCGCGCGCTCCTGGCGGGCGCGGGGTTCGACATTACCGCGGAACACGGCGATTACGAGCTTGGTCCGTTCGAACCCTCATTGTCACCGCGCTTGATTCTGATCTGTATGACACGGAGCAATCCATGACCGTAGCGGCCCGTATCGAGGTGGCGGCGATGCCGTCGGTGACGCCGCTCTATCGCGACTTCGTGCGCGGTGACGCGCGCATGCAATCCCGGCTGCCGTCGTTCCGCGCCGCCGACGCGTGGAGTGCCGCACTGGCACGCCGCGTTTCCGTCGCACCCGGGCTCGTCGCCGCCGTGCACGCCTCCAACGCGACGCTCGGTGTCCAGCCCGCGCTGCTCGAGCGGCTGAAGGGAATCGCCGATGGATCGGTGCGCACCGTCGTGACCGGGCAGCAACCGGGCGTGCTGGGTGGCGCGCTCATGTCGCTCTACAAAGCCGCCACCGCCGTCGCCATCGCGCGCGACATCGAGAAGCGCCACAACCGGCCGTGCGTTCCCATCTTCTGGCTCGGCAGCGACGACGACGACTTTGCCGAAGTGCGCGAGCTGAGTGTGCTCGCCGGCGACTATTCGCGCCTGGATGTCGCTCTGGATGCATCCGCGTATCGCCCCGGGCTGCGCGTGGGGGACATGAGCGCGGGCGCGCTGCGCGCGGTGTGGAGCGCGGTGTCGCCTTCACTTCCGGGCGGGCCGGCGCACGATCATCTCTCCGCGGCGGTTTCCGCGGCGGGAGATTTTGCCGATGGAGCAGCGCGCGCCCTGGTGGCAGCCACCCACGGCGAAATCATCATCATTGATGCGCGCACGTCGGAGCTCAAGACGGCGGGCCGTGAGCTTCTGCTTTCATTCTACGACCGTGAGAGCGAGCTGCGCGCGTTGCTGGAGGACGGTTCGGCCGCATTGGAGCGCGACGGTTATCACGCCCAGGTGCAGTGGGGCCAGGACTCCGGATTGTTCGTGGTCGCGGATGGCGTGCGCAAGCGTGTGCCGCCCGAGCAGCGCGACCGGGTTCGCCAGGAGATCGAGCGCGACATCAGCCTGGTCGCGCCCGGTGTGATTGCGCGCAATCTGCTGCAGGATTCCGTGCTGGCGCCGGTGGCGGTGGTGTTGGGTCCCGCGGAGATTGCATACCGCGCGCAGATGACAGGCATCTATGCCGCGCTGGGTGTGGCGATGCCGGTGGTGGCGCCCAGGCTTTCGGCGACGTATCTTCCGCCGGCGGTTCGCGACATGTTGGCCGAGCTCGGTGTCGATGCGGCCGGCATTGCATCCGACCCGGCCGCCGTGGCCGCTGCGGTGAGTGCGCGCGGGGGAAGCGACGGGATCAAGCAGGCGGCGTCGTCGCTGGAGGCATCGTTCAAAAGAGAGAGCGACGCGTTTCGCGCCCAGGCGGCGTCGCGGCTCGACGACAGGGCGCGCGCCAAGCTCGACAAGCGTTTCGACGAGCTGTCGGGACGTCTCGCGCAGGCGCTGGCCGCGGCCATCGAGCAGGACGTGAGTGCTCCGCGCGCACGCTGGCCGTTTCTGGCGCGCATGGCGGACATGTTCGAGAAGAACACCGAGGAGCAGGAACGCTTTCTCTCTCTGGTCACACCCATGCTGTTTCACGGGGAGGATGCGTGGCGCGCGATCGATGCGTGCGCGCTGGAGTGGACGCGCGACGCGTTAGACGGCCGCGTCTGCCATAGTGTATATTCGGTCTAGCTCTATGCGACTGATGGCAATTGGAATTCACCCCGACGATGTCGAGATCGGGTGCGGCGGAACCGTGGCGGTGCACGCCGCTGCGGGCGACGATGTCACCATCGTGGATCTGACCCGCGGCGAGTCGTCCACCAACGGCACTCCCGAGGAGCGCGCCCGCGAAGCGGCCGAGGCCGCGCGCATTCTCGGCGCCACGCGTCGCGTCAACGTGGGGCTGCCGGACGCGGGGGTGCAGAGTGAAGATGTCGCGCAGACGCGCGCCGTGGTCGCTGTCATTCGTGCCTACCGGCCCAACGTCCTCTTGGTGCCGAATCCCGACGATGCGCACCCCGACCATGCATCGGGCGGCATGCTGATCCAGCGCGCCGCATTTCTTTCCAATGTGAACGGGTACGTGACCGAAGGCGACGGCACACGTCAGGAGCGCTGGAGTGTCGCGCGCATGCTCGTGTACTCGGGCCGCAAAGAAGTTCGTCCCGCGCTCATCGTCGACATCACGTCGCAGTACGAAACCAAGCTGGCGTCGATCCGTGCCCATGCCACCCAGGTGGGCGGCGGTCCCGGCGCACTGAAGACGCGCCTCAACGACGGCGGGCTGTTTGGCTCCGTGGAAGGACGCGCGCTCGTGGCCGGGCGCCGCGTCGGTGTGACTTACGGTGAAGCGTTCGATCTCATCGCACCGGTGCTCCTGACACGGCTCGATCTGATTGCTCCGGAGGGGTGACCGTGTCGACAGCACTCAGGGTCGGTATCGTGTGCTATCCATCGCTGGGCGGGAGCGGCGTGGTTGCCACCGAGCTGGGGAAGTCGCTGGCGCGGCTGGGCAGCGAAGTGCACTTCATCACCACCAGCCATCCCGCACGTTTGTCCGGTTATGACGAGCGCGTCTATTTCCACAAGGTGATCAGCGAAGAGTATCCGCTCTTCGGACAGTACACGCCGTACGCGCTGAGTCTGGCCGCCAAGATCCGCGAAGTGGCGGAGCAGTACTCGCTCGACCTCGTGCACGTGCACTATGCCATCCCGCACGCGACGTCCGCTTTTCTTGCCAAAGAGATGCTTGCACCCCGGCGGCTTCCCACCGTGACCACGCTCCACGGCACCGACATTACGCTGGTGGGAATGATGCCGTCGTACTACGAGATCACGCGTTTCTCGATCGAGAAGAGCGATGCGGTGACCACGGTGTCGGATTTCCTGAAACGCGAAACCATCCGGGAGTTCCGCGTGGAGCACCCGATCGACGTGATCCACAACTTCGTCGACACCGATCTGTTCCGTCCCAAGGGCTCATCGCCGGCGCGGTGTCGCCTTGCCAAAGATGGCGAACGCATCCTGATGCACGTGTCCAACTTCCGTAAAGTCAAGAACCTGCCCGTGGTGCTTAACGTGTTCAACGAGGTGCAGAAATTGATTCCCGCGCGCCTGGTTCTGGTGGGCGACGGTCCGGAGCGCGAATCCACCGAACGCCAGGCGCACGCGCTCGGTATCGAGCGCAAGGTGTCGTTTCTGGGCGACCAGGAAGACGTGGCCGACCTGCTCCCGATGGCGGACGTGTTCCTGCTCCCGAGCCAGCACGAGAGCTTCGGACTGGCGGCGCTGGAAGCGATGAGCTGCGGCGTGCCGGTGGTCGGATCGCGCATCGGCGGTCTGCCCGAAGTGATCGAGCACGAGAAGACGGGATTTCTGTGCGATCCCAACGACGTGGAGTGCATGAAAGCGATCGTGTTCTCGCTCCTCAAGGACGAAGCGCTGCGCAAGGAAATCGGACAGGCGTCGCGCGAGCGCGTCGAGCGCCTCTTCAACCGCGACCGCATCGTGGGGCAATACGTGGAGGCCTACGAGCGCGTGCTGGAGACCGCCGCATGAGTGTCAGCGAATTCTGGCTCGCCGTGGAACGTATCCGTGCCGGTGACCCGCGTTACGCGCGGGACGCCTACGCGTTTGTCATGGATGGATTGGACCACACCGTGAGCGCTCTCGAAGAGCGGCGCCATGTCTCCGCGGAGGAACTGCTGGAAGGGCTGTGCGCCTTCGCGCGCGGCAAGTTCGGCATGCTTGCCTTCGACGTATTGCGCTCGTGGGGAATCGCGTCGGGTCGCGACGTGGGCGACATCGTGTTCCATCTGATCGACGCCGGCATTCTGTCGCGCCGCGAGGAAGACTCGCGCGAAGACTTCGACACACCGCTCGACTTCAAGCGGGCGCTGGAAGACTCCTACTTCGACTTCACCGACGCTTCCGGCCTGGAAAACTAGAACGGCGGCCAGGCGAACGCGCGTCCACCCAGCACGTGCAGGTGGATGTGAAACACCGACTGGCCCGCACCTGCCTGCACGTTCATTAATACGCGATAGCCGGTCGATAGACCCATGACCCGCGCCGCTTCACGCGCGGCACCCAACATTTTTCCCAGGAGCGGCGCGTCTGAGTCCGCCGCGTCATCCAGCGTCGCAATGTGCTTGCGCGGGATGATCAGAAGGTGCACGGGGGCCGCCGGATTCAGATCGTGAAAGACAACGACCTCGTCGTTCTCGAGCACCTTCGTGGCGGGAATCTTTCCATTCGCAATCGAGCAGAAAACGCAGTCCGTCATCGTGGAGATCCCTCCGTGGTTGGGTGTGCAGCCGCAG
>DATNGX010000087.1:0-2253 GCA_035605755.1 Candidatus Krumholzibacteriia bacterium | reverse complement strand
TGTCCTTCTCGATGTTGCCGCTCAGCATGGTGAAGTAAACGACGAGACGGACGCGATCATTCTCCACGGCGCCGCGCATGGCAGCGGCGGGAACCTGTTGCCCCTTTGACGAGGGGCTTTCCTTCATGGCGGCCAGAACGGCTTGCGCTGGCACCAATGCCACGACATGCTCACCATCGCGCACGACCACGGCTCCGGCCACTTTGTCCCACGCCGCCACGAGCCCGGTGTCGCCTACCCTGGCGGGGACTCCGGCGCTGTAGAGCCTGACCATATACTCGGCGCCATTCAGAACCCGGGACTCTGACGCGTCGATCACGTAGTCGAAACCTCCCGCGTGAATCGGCATGGAATACGGGCTTTCATATTCCAATCCCATTTGCTTCACGATCTTCTCCACTTTCGCGCTTTCGCGCGAGTAGCGCGGCGTGCTGTCGTTGACGGCGAAGGTGGCCGGATCGAGCCAGCGGCGAAACGGTTTGGCGTCGTGGTGTTCAACGAGGTAACGCGTGATGGCGCTGATTTCTCCCTGGTCTTTGTGCGACACCTCGCGCGTCGCGGCCACAATGTGTCCATCGACGAGAATGCCGTTGGCCTGCAGCAGCTTTTCCAGGCGGTGTGTCTGGCTCCGGCGCGACACCGAGTACGCGCCCCACGGCCCGAGCGACGTGCCGAACGCGAGGATGCACAGACTCACCGGAATCACCTTGATGAGGCGCTGTCGTGAGGCAATGAAGTACACCGCGATCGCGGCCAGCCACACCGACAGGACCGCGAGGAAGTATCGGTTCTCGGTCACGCCGTACTGGTCGATGCGCCGCTCGATGGCGAGCAGCAGCATGACGATGGCCGGAATCATGAAGATGAAAAACCAGCGCGTGTACGTCGCCACCCAGCGATTCTCCCGGTGCCCCGCGACCGGCCACACCAGGAGGAGGGCCACAATGCCGACCACGGCCACGCTCGACACCATCCAGCCGATCCAGCCGCTCGGCCACACCGTGGTGACGATGATCTTGAACAGATAAATGATGAGGATGGTGAGATACACAACCACCAGCGGAATCAGGATGTACTGCGCGAACACCTTGAGGCTGCGCGGGTAATCGCTGACCGACTCGAGCGCGGCGATATCGCGCGGAATGCCGCCCAGGAACACCCACGTATTGAACACGAAGACGACCACGAACAGGAGCCACATGTAGCAGTGATCCGGAATGTCGAGGCCGATCAACTTGTCGAGCGCGAGGAGTGCCAGCGCCAGCCCGAGATAAATGACCGCTGAGTACAGCAGCGCGGTCAGGAAACGGAGGAACAGGGTGCGATTGTACTGCCAGAATCCGTTGTGAAACCCACGCGTGAAGGGCAGGAACGCACACAGAAGGAGAACTCCCAGATCCAGTTGCAGGAAGCGTCCCGCGGCGGGTGAAAACCGGTCTGGAAGCGACGCGTAGTACACACCCAACGCGATCACCGCCACGATGTTGGCGCTCAATCGCATTCTCCGCGGCCAACGGCCGGTTTCGGCCGCAGCCGTGAGAGCGAAAAACAGCGCGATCCCCAGGTGCGCGGTGGCCATCAAGTTGACGAACGCGGAATCGTCGCCATCCATCTCGACGCTCGTCACGGCGCATGCCGCCGCCACCAGCGCGCACGTCAACATCAGCGGGAAGCGCGCGAACGAAGCCCGGGCTGCGCCGGCGATATAACCGAGTGATGGAAGCCTCATCGATCCTCCGGGCTACTTGCGCACAATTTTTTCCACGGTTTCCCACGTGCGTGTGGTGACGTCTTTGCCGAACGTCTTCTCGATCAACACCATGAAGACGGGCGATGTGGCGCCGGGAACATAGGCGCTGAACGCTTCGGTACCCTTGATCGCGCAGATGCGCGCGCCATCGATCTCATCGGGAAGCTTCAACTTCGCCGCAGCTGGCACGCGAAAGAAGGTCACGACACGTTTCGAGCCGGGCTTGAGCTTGAATTTTCCGTAAGGATCGCTGGCAAGCATCTTCTCGAGACTTTCGATCGACCGCACGATGGTGGAAAACGACCGGCCCAGATGCTTCTGCATCGCCGCTTCGGCTTTCTTTTCCAGTGTCGCCTCTTTGGTGGCGGGCGCGTTGAACACGACATTGCCGCTGCCAAGCACCGTCACCACATCGGTAAAACCGGCCAGCTCGAATGCTTTCTTGAGCTCGGGCATTTTTGCGTTGGTCGGCATGACGCCGCGAAGCAGTGCTGCGTATCGTT
>DATNGX010000086.1:0-3628 GCA_035605755.1 Candidatus Krumholzibacteriia bacterium | reverse complement strand
GAACGCGTCGGACGCCGGCTTCGCCTCGCCCATGAGGGCAAGACAACACGCTCTATTGTAGTGGCTCACCGCGACCTGGTAGCCCACGCCCACCGCGCGCTGATACGCGTCCGCCGCCTCCGCGAAGTGCTTAGCGCTGTACTCGGCTCCGCCGATGGCGTACCAGAACGCGCCCTGATTCGGGTTCTCCGCGGCGAGCTCGCGATACAACGCAGCAGCGTTGGCCCAGTCCTGCTTGTCGAAGGCAGCCTGTGCGGCGACGAGTTTGCGCGCCGCGACACTGTCGGCAAATGCGAAGCGCGCGTTCGCGATCAAGACCATCAGCACAAACAAACGAATGGCATGGCGTGTGTTCACGTCCGGCTCCTTGGATAGGTGGGATGATCGGTTAGACGACGAAGCCGCCGCGAAAGTTTCCGAAAGTTTATTTGCGGCCGATGAGCGCGGGCCAGTTCTGAACGACGCCAATGGTCTGGCGGACGGGGCGCGTGGGCGAAAGCAGCAGCAACCGCTGATAATCGCGGCTGACGGCAGCATCCCAGGCGGTTTCGGGAACGTGCGAGAAGACACGCGGCGCGCCAACGCGGAATTCCGGTCCCGGGAGTACGTCGGCAACATAAAGCGTCGTGAAGTCATCCAGCTGGGCGTACGCAATCAATTTTCCGTCGTATGACCATCCACGCGCCAGGGCGCCGCGCGTCGTCACCTGGTACTTGTGTCCCGGCGTCGGGAAGGACTGCACGTATACTTCGCTCCGTCCGGATTCATCCGATTCGTACATGAGCCATTTGCCGTCGGGGGACACATGAGCGCCAATTTCAGTGAACGGTGTCGCGAGATATGGAATGAGCTTGTGATCTCCGTCCAGCGGGAGGATGAACAGATCGCGCTTGGTCTTCGGGTCCTGACGTCCGATCACCAACGACTTCTGATCTAACGACCAGGCGAACACGGCTTTATAAGAGGGATCATCCTCCAGATACATCTCTGTTTGCGATCCGGAGCTGGCGTCGGCCACTACGATGCGCTGGCCCTCCCCCGTCATTCCAAACGCGTAGGCCACCTTCGTCCCGTCACCCGACCACACCGGCCCGGAGTTCTCACCCTGGTTGTAGCTGAAGCGTGTCACCACGCCACGTTCCAGATCGGCCATCCACAGGTCGGAAATGCCGATGCGATCAGAGGTGGTCAGCACCAGGTGCTTATCGTCGGGGGAAAGCGCCAGCCCTCCGATATATTTTCCCGCCATCACTGGCACGTCCTGCAGTGTGCGGCCGTTCAGGTCGGCCCACGTGAGACGAGTGGCAAACGACGGATTGGTGGTGTAAGCAAGCTCACCCCGGTTCGATGCCGTCGCCACGCGGCCGCCGGAAGTCTCCGTGCTGATGGTCAAATCACCGAGAGAAACCGGTTCGCCGACGACGCGCCCGCGCTTCGCGTCGAACTTTTGCGCGACAAGCACCGGGCCGCGCTGATAGATCAGGTAACCGGGCGCCGCGTACACAACTCCGCTCTCCGGCGTGTCCAACACCAGCGTGCGCTCCTTCGAGCCCACCGACGTGAAATAAATGCGGTATTTCCCGTCGCGCGGCGGCAACGATGAATAGATGAAGTGCTTTCCATCCGGGAGGAAATACGGAAAGCGGTGCGCGGTTTCGGAAGAGTCGAGCGTTGTGATCGCAACGCTGGTGCCGCCATTGGACGAAACGTGATGAATCGGGCCTTCGGTAAACGGCGCCAGAATGATGTCGCCGTTCTTGCCCCACGAGCCACCGCGCGCTGTCGTGACGTTGCAGATCACCTCGGGCTTGCCGCCATCGACACGCAGCTTCTTCAGTTTGCCGCCGCCGAAACAGGCGACGTACTTGCTGTCCGGCGACCAAAAGATCTGGGTGGCACCTTCGGTACCGGCGATCTGGACGGCCGCAAGCGACTCGAGAGAACGCAACCACAGACGCGGCGTACCGGTTGAATCCGCGGCACGATACGCCAGCGTTCGTCCGTCGGGCGAAATCGCCGGATTAACCGCATCCTCATTGATATGGGTTCCCGGCATTTCCGTGATTTCGAAACGCGTCACCAATGACCCGGCCGGGTCCGCGTTGCGCGGCACACCGAAATACGTCGCCGCCGCCGTGAGGGCGACGAGCGCGAGCGCGCCGACAATCGTGCGCAGGCGCGCGCGATTCTTGTGTGCGGCCGCTGCAGCCGCGATTGCCTCCGGGTTCGAGGACTTGGTGGCAATGACGTTGTCGATCTCGATGCGCGCATCACCGATGTCGCGCAGGCGCTGCTTCGCGTCTTTCTCGAGACAGCGCTTGAGCAGCTCACGAATGCGGGAAGGTGTGCGCGCCGGCAACGCTTCCCAATCCGGCTCGCGCTCGAGGATGCGCGCAATCAAATCCGAAACCGTTTCGCCCTCGAATGCCTGGCGCCCGGCGAGACATTCGTAGAGCACGCAGCCGAACGACCAGATGTCCGTGCGTTTGTCGACGGTGCGGCCGCGCGCCTGCTCGGGGCTCATGTAGGCCGCCGTGCCGAGAATGACGCCGGCGCCGGTGTGTTGGTGCGTGAGCGTGGGTGAGTGCGACAGGCTGATGTCCGACGACGAGCCCGAGCCCATGCCGCCTTTGGCGAGGCCGAAGTCGAGCACTTTGACGTCGCCGGCGAGCGTGATCATCACGTTGCCGGGTTTCAAATCACGATGTGCGATGCCGTTTTCGTGCGCGCTCTCGAGAGCAGACGCTATCTGCCGGCAGATCTGCAGCGACTCGTCGATGGTCGGTGTGCCGCGATCCAAACGCTGCGCCAGCGTTTCGCCTTCGACGAATTCGAGCACGAGGTAACGATGCTTCTCGATGTCTTCCAGACCGAAGATGCCCGCGATGTGCGGGTGCGATACCGAGGCGAGCAGCTTGGCCTCGCGTTCGAACCGCGCCAGCCGGTCGGGGTCCTGCGCGAACTGCGGCGGCAACGCCTTGATGGCGACGTCGCGGCCCAGGCGTGTATCGCGGGCGCGATACACCTCGCCCATCCCGCCCGCTCCGAGCGGGGCGACGATCTCGTAGATGCCGAGCTTGCTGCCGGGGGTCAGTGACACAGGGACATTCTCTCATTAGTAGTGGAATGCCGACAAGGAGAACGCTGACAGACGGTCGCGCGCGTCGTATGATTCCGCCTCCAATGGCCAAATTCAGCCGCAGAGATTTCTGGGATGGTCTGAACACGAGGGCGCGCATCAAGATCGCCGTCGCCATCTTTTTCATGTTCGGAACCATCGGCATTTTCCAGGACATGTCGGCGCCGGGCGCGCCCCCATGGCACTGGGTGATGCTCCAGTGCATTGTGTGCGGCTGCCTGGCCCTGTCGTGGGCCATGACCTTCATGTGGAGCAGGAAATTCATCGCGGCCATTGTGCTTTTGACCGGGTTCATCCTCTTCCTGGCTCCCTCCCTTGCGCGCATGTATCCAGGCTCAAGCATGTCGATCGCACAGTGGCATACGCGCACCACCATCGAGGCCGCTGTGTGCATGGCAATGGTGATCGCCGGTTACATCTCCTTCATTCGCTTTGTGGGCACGGAAGGCGCCGAACAGTTGCGACTCAAGACCGAGGTCAATCTGGCGC
>DATNGX010000085.1:0-19205 GCA_035605755.1 Candidatus Krumholzibacteriia bacterium | reverse complement strand
CCTCGACCAGGTGGTCCGAGATTACCGGAAGCGAGCGCTTCAGCTTGTCGCCGTACTCCTTGGAATCGAAGATACGCAGCGGATTCTTGCTGTAGCGCTCGAGGGCCTCGCTCGAGAGCTCCGTGGCATGCGAACGAATGGCATCGAGAAGAACGGCCCGGTATGGTGCGCGCGACTTTTCCGTGCCCACCGAATTGAGACGTACATCGAGGCCTTCGAAACCCAGCGCCGCCAGCGACTCCACCACGAGCTCGATGACCTCGGCGTCGACGGCCGCACTGGCGCTTCCCAGCACTTCGGCTCCCACCTGGTGGAACTGGCGATAGCGGCCGGCCTGCGGCCGGTCGTAGCGGAACATGGGACCGGTGTACCACAGGCGCTGAATGCCGCCCCAGCGGTGCATCCCGTTCTCGAGGTACGCGCGAATCACCGACGCGGTGTTCTCGGGGCGCAGCGTGAGATCACGATCGCCGCGGTCCTTGAACGTGTACATCTCCTTGCTGACGATGTCGGACTGTTCGCCCACCGCGCGCACGAACAACTCGGTGTGCTCGAAAATCGGCGTGCGAATGCCGCGGTAGCCGTAGCGATCGAACGCGTGCTCGAACGCCGACTCGACGCGCCGCCAGCGCTCGATCTCGGCGGGAGTAACGTCGTGGGTGCCGCGCGGGCGCGAATACTTCATGGAGCGGCGCGTTTCCTGCGCGCAAGAAGAACCGAAATGGTGGCGCCGATGGTGAGCCCGGTGACGTCCGCGGTCCAGTCACGGATATCGGTCACGCGTCCGGCGATGGTGCCCTGGAACAATTCGTCCAGACCCGCGATGCCCGCGCCCAGCGCCACGAACCAGAGAATTTCCACTCCGCGCGGCACGTCGCGTCCGGGACGAATGGCGCGCGATACCAGAAGACCGAGCACGCCATATTCGGTGCAGTGCGCGAGCTTGTCCTTGAGCGCGAAGTCAGGACCGGGCGGCCGCAGGTACGGCCGCGATGAGCCGAAGAAAATCAGCCCGATGTACATCGTGCTGACGAGGAGCCACGGCAACCGGATACGAAGCGGAGCGCTCACGCCATCATCGTTCGCCGAAGCGGCGCAGCACGGCGGTGACGGCCTGGGCATCCTGCGCGCGCCTCAAGTCCTCGCGAAAATCGACGTGGCCGATAAGCCGCGACACTTTCGCCAGGATCCGGATGTGATCACGACGGCTGTCCTTCGGACCCAGCACCACAAAAAACAGATCCACGCCCGCGTCGTCGGGAGCGCCGAACGCGATCGGCTCGCGCGTACGATAAAGACCCGCGATCAGTTTTTTCACCCCGTGCGTGTACGCGTGCGGTATCGCCACGCCGTTGCCCACGCCGGTGCTCATCACCTGCTCGCGCGCAAGCAGATCGCGCGCGGTCATGTCGCGATCGGCAATGAAGCCCTTGGCGTCGAGGTCTTCGACGATCGCGGCCAGGAGGTCGTCGCGTGACGTCGACGCCACACCGGTCACGACGGCCTCCGGCTGGATCAGTTCGGTCAGTCGCATAGTGGATGCAGGCGAAAACGGGAAGCGGCGCGTGCTGCAAGCGAGCGCGGCAACATTAGGATTGCGAACGTGCGCATGTCAAGCCAATCGCCCGCCCTGGCGGGCTACCATCAACGGCCGGTCCGGAACACGCGGACCTGGAGCGTGTCGGCGCTGGTCGCGGTCAGGCGCACTCCGGGGGGCAGGATCACCTCGGGCGACATGCGGTAGGTGGCGGGCGGACGCCCGGCCAGACTGAGGAGCACCGACACGTCGCCGGACGAGAGCGTGTCGAGCACGGCCGCCGGCCCCTCCAGCGTGAGCGACACCGCGCGCGGTTCGATCTCCACTTCCATCGCATCGGAATCCAGAAGCACGGTGGGCGGCACGTTGGCGAGCACGCGCTCGCCGCGCGCGCTCACCCGCATGGTGAGGCTCACCCGCATCGGGTCGCAGGTGAAGATGCGGCGGTCCACGTCGAGCGCCACTTCACGCTGTACGTTGTCGCGCACCTTGGTCAGGTCGAGCGGGCGCGTCGACACATGCTGCACACGTTCCAGCATGGATGCCGGGCCGCGAATCGTCACCCAGGCCGGCTCGATCTCGGTGCCGCCTTCGACGGGCACCACGGTGTGCGGAAGCTCTCCGGTGGTGGCGAGCGAAACCTGCACGCGCCGGATTGCCATCGGCTCGACCTCGAGATCGACATGGTCGGGAGAGATGACCTGCGCCACACCCGGGTCGAGGCTGCCCAGGCCGCGGATGGCGTCCGAACCGAAGGAGACGCGATGACGGCCGGGACCGAAACCGCTCAAATCGGTGACAACGGAGAGCCGCCGGAAGCCGACGGTCACGAGCTGGCGTCGCGACGCGGTCACGCGCACTTCCGCGTTTTCGGGAAGCGGTGTCGCCACGGCGAGTGAATCCGGAAGTCCTTCGAAGACGAGAGGCACGGTGCGGGTTCGCATCACCTGCTCCTGGCCGCTGGCGTTGAACCACACCAGCGCCGCCACCACCAGCGCCAGCAGCTTGGCGCCCAGGTTGTGCGTGATTGCCCGCGCGCTTTTCATGACGGGCTCAGCGCTGCACCACGATCTCCTGCCCGACGCGGAGCTCTTGCGACGTGCGGAATCCGTTCAACTGGCAGATGCGGTTCACGGTGACGTTGTAACGTTTCGAGATCGACGCCAGGGTGTCGCCGTTCTGCACGCGGTGCACGATGGCGCGCGACGCCGCGGTGCTGTCGCGCTGCGGCGGATTGGCGCGCAGGAAATCGGAGACGCCCTCGGCGACGGCGTGCGCAATGCGTTCGCGCCCGTCTTCGCTGCGCAGGAGTTTGGCGTCTTCGCGATTGGAAATGAATCCGCATTCCACCAGCACGGATGGCATGGAGATGGTGCGCAGCACCGAGAAGGATTTCTGTTTCACGTTGCGCGTGGGCAAGAGATTGCGGTCGCGCACTTCTTCGAGAATATTCGCCGCCAGCGCCTCACTGCGCGCGAGCACCGACTGCTGGTTCACGTCGAGAAGCATGTGCACGATGTCGGCGTCGCCGCGTCCATCCAGCCCGAATTCATGCGCCGCATCACCGCTCGTCATCTCTTTGGATGCGGCGCTCTCGGCGCCCGCCGGTGCCACGAAATAAATCTCCGCGCCCCGCGCGGACTTGCTCGGCGCCGAATTGATGTGAATGCTCACAAAAATGTCGCCGTTTTTCTTCTCCGCCACTTCGTTCCGCTCCGGAAGCGTGAGGAAGGTATCGTCGTTGCGCGTGTATACGGCGCGGATGCCGCTGCGACGGTTGAGGTCTCTGGCCACGCGCTGCGCGATGTCGAGATTCAGCCGCTTCTCCGTCAACCCATACAGACCGACGGTCCCGGTGTCGTGACCGCCGTGTCCGGCGTCGACCACCACCACGAACGTGCGTCCGGGACCGGGCTCGCCGCGGGAAGGCGCGCCAGACGGAAAGATTGGCTCGGGAGCCGTTGCGTCACTGTCTGCCCGCGCTTCGTCCGAGGCGAAAATAGCGGGCGCCGCGGTCCCCGCGGCGCGGCTCACATCCACGACGATGCGCGCGGGCTTGCCCTTGGATGCCGGCAATGCGAAGTGCTTCCACGCCACCGGCGCATCCAGTCGCAGGGTTACTTCGACGCGCGCCGGGTCGGGGGTGTCCTTGATCGTGCGCGTGAAGACAGACGCGATTCCGCTCGATCCCACCATCACTTCGCCGAGTGAGGACTCGCTGACAGCACGTGGTATCTCCACCACCAGAGCGCTGGAGTCGGCGGAGAGTGCGACGTCGTACTCCAGCGGCCGCGAGAGATCGATCACCACGCGGGCCGACTCGCCCGTGGACGAGCAGCGCACGGTGCGCACCAGGCCCGTCGCTGCCCATGCGGAAGCAGCCACTACCAGCGCCGCGAACGCCGCCAGCATGCACCACAGTCTCATATGCCGGTTACAAAGCATTATTGAAAACAGAGTTAGTTCGGGGGAAGGATAGCCCCCGCCCCGAAATCACGGCAAGGCCAAATCGGTGAGCACGTAGCGCAGCGGATCGATGCGCTCGCCGTCCTGCTCGATCTCGTAATGGAGGTGCGAAAAGGTGGAGCGGCCCGTGGATCCGACCTTCCCGATGATGTCGCCCCGGGTCACCTTCTGGCCCTTCTGGACCAGCCGGCGCTGCAGGTGGCAGTAGCGGGTCATAAAGCCGTTGCCGTGCGAGATCTCGACCACGTTGCCGTAGGTCTGCCAGACCCCCGAATAGGTGACCACGCCGTCGGCGGTCGACATGACGGGGGTACCCAGCCGCGCCGAAAAATCCACGCCGCGGTGCATGGTGCGCCGGCCGGTGATGGGGTCCATACGCCAGCCGAAGCGGCTCGACACGAACGCCACATTCACCGGCTTGAGCGACGGGGTGGTGTGGGCTTCGTGGTTGGCGCTCTCGAGGTGCGCCAGAATGGTTTCGTAGTCGGACTTCTGCAGGCGCGCCTGGCGCAGGAGTTTGTCGATGTCGTCGCGCGCGCCCAGCAATCGATTGCGGGTGCGCGGATCGAGACTCGCAATCGACTGCGCGAAGTCGGCCGCCGGACCTCCCACGCCGACTTCGGCCACGTCTTCTCCCACGTCATCCAGATTGGCAAGGATGCGCGCCTTCTTCTGAAAATCAAAATTCTGCGCGACCTGTCGCCGCAATGTGCCGAGCTCGGTTTCGAGCGATGCCATCTCGCCACGCAGCTGTTTGTTCTGCGTCTCCAACAGCTCCACCTGGTACGCGTCCTTGAGACGGCTGGAATAGTGGAGGACCATCCACCCCGATACACCCAGCGCGACAAGCACGGCGATCACGAGCGCGACCGCAAAGCTCCGCCGCACGCGCAGCGAGCGCGGCTCACTCGAGCCTTCGGGAAGATAGAGAAAAGTGAGAAAACGGTCGCGCATGAGGACTACCTGCAGGGCTAGAGTCGGTGCGCGGCGGGGGCGGTGTCAAGCGGCTTGAGAACATGAAGGGCAGGGTCGGACGACCCTGCCCTTCGATACCACAGCAACATCCGTGCGTCTAGCCTTCCACGTATCCCTGCAGGAAACGTGCGCGCGTCGAATGTCGCAGCCGCTGAATCGCCTTTTCCTTGATCTGGCGGATACGCTCGCGCGTCAGCCCGAGCTTGCGCCCGATGTCTTCCAGCGTCATGGGCTCGTCGCCGCCGAGGCCGAAGTACATCGCAAGCACGCGACGCTCGCGGTCCGACAACGTGCCCAACGCGCGATCGAGATCGTCGCTGAGCGCGGCGGTGTAGGTGCCCTCGTCGGGCGACTCCTGTCCCTCCGCCGTCAGGTGATCGACGAGCGCGGTGTCGTCCTTGTCCGCCGAATACGGATCATCGAGCGACACGTGCGTGTTGGCGATCACCATGGTCTCTTCCACTTCCTGCGGGGAAATGTTGAGACGCGCCGCAATCTCGTCCGGTGTGGGCGCGCGACCGAGCTCCTGGTCGAGCTGTCGTGACACCTTGCCGATGCGGTAGAGCGTGCCCGCGCGATTGAGCGGAAGCCGCACGATGCGCGAATGCTCGGCCAGCGACTGCAGCATGGCCTGGCGGATCCACCACACGGCGTACGAGATGAACTTGAAACCTCGCTCTTCGTCGAAGCGATGCGCAGCCTTGATCAGGCCCAGGTTTCCTTCATTAATAAGGTCCTCCAACGAGAGACCCTGGTTTGAGTACTGCTTGGCGATCGACACCACGAACCGCAGGTTGGCCTGCACCAGCTGATCCAGCGCGGCTTTGTCGCCGGCGTGGATGCGCTTGGCCAGGTCGCGCTCCTGTTCGCGCGTCAAGAGGGGCGTCCGGTTGATCTCGTGAAGGTACAGATCGAGACTCCGGATACCGGCACCCGTCTGCTTCTCCTTCTTTTTCTGATCAGCCGTTTCTGTCTGCTCAAAACGCTCTTCGTTGTTGTCGCGTTCCAGCATGTTCAAACCTCCTGGTTAAGGTCTGTCGACGACTCGCCGACGAAGTCCTCCGCCTCTAATTCGATTCAGGAGACACCGTCACGTAGTTCGTTGTTCTCCCTCTCTTCACCAGGAAAGCGATGGGGTCCTTCCGACTCTGCAGCTTCTTCGAAATGGTGACGTAGTCATCAAGGCCGCCGACATTCTGCGTGTAGACCTCGGTGATCACGTCGCCTTCCTGAAGATTGGCCTCGTCGGCCGGGCTTCCCTCATCCACCCCGGTCACCACGACCCCGGACTGACCGCGGTCGAGGCTGAATTGGCGGCGAGCATTGCTCGCCCGCGCGTCTTCCACGTGAATGCCGAGCCACGCGGAACTTTCGGAAGTGGGAGCCGAAGCCACCACGTCCTCTTCGGGACGCTCTGCCAGCGTGACGTTGACGCGCTTTTCTTTTCCGTCACGCAGAACCACGACAGGCACCGACTTTCCGATCGGCGTCGAGCCGACCATCATTCTGAACTTGGCGTCTTCCCTCACAGGCTGGCCATCATACTGGGTGATCACGTCACGCCGCTCAATACCGGCTTTTGCGGCCGGCGTATCAGGGTAAACATCCTCTACCAGGATACCGCGATCCACCCCCAGGCCCATGCCCTGCGCCAGGGTCTTGTCGAGCTCCTGCAGGCGGATGCCGAGATAGCCGTAACGCACTTTGCCCTTGGTGATGAGCTCGTTCATGATGCTCTTCGCCATGTTGATGGGAATGGCGAAGCCGATTCCCTGTCCCGACGGATTGATGGCCGTGTTGATGCCGATCGCTTCACCCTTCATGTTGACGAGCGGTCCGCCGCTGTTTCCGAAATTGATCGACGCGTCGGTCTGGATGTAATTCTGAAACGTTGCTTCGCCACCCATGATCTGGAGATCGTTGCGCCCTTTCGCGCTCACGATGCCCACCGTGACGGTTCCCTGCAACTGACCGAACGGAGTGCCGATCGCCATCACCCAGTCACCCACGCGCATCGCGTCGGAATCGCCGAGCGCCACTTTGGGAAGAGCGGCCTTCTGGTCGACCTGGATGATCGCGATGTCGGAGTGACGGTCGTAGCCGACGACGCGCGCATCGTATTCCTTTTCTTCTCCGTCTTCTTCATGCACGACCGTGATTTTGTCAGCATCCTTGATCACGTGATAATTGGTAAGAATCCGGTTTTGGTCGTCGAAAACAAAACCAGATCCGCCTCCGGGCATCCGCCTATTCCGCTGGGCGCGGGGGTCGTCACCCTGCTGCGGCTGCTGGGGAAAGAATTCACGGAAGAACTCGAATGGGGTGTCGCCGCCGTCGCCGCTGCGCGCATCAACCGTGCGCTCGGTGCGAATGAAAACAACGGCGGGGCCCACGCGCTCGGCGACGTCGGCGGTAATGGAGCTGCCGTCGGAGCGAACAGGAATGGTGGACGCGGTGCCGGCGGCCTGCGCCGTCGAGGACAGGGCGACCAGAAGAGAGAAAAGAACCGGGATCCGGGCTTTCATCGTGCGTTTCACGCCTTCTTTCTAAGTATGTAACAGCGCCGAAATCACTATCGGCGGGGGATAATGAACGCTCAGGAGCAGACCGGGTGCAAGCACCACCGGCCGACCGGTAGGGGGGATTCAGGGCTGGAACTGGCGAATTCGATTTCTCTCGACCGTGCAGCCATAAGTTTATCCCGCTTGTTAGATCGCGTCAACATGGCAAATGTTGCCATGCTGATGCGCTTTCCGGCCCTTGCCCCCGGCCAATTGGAATCACGCTTTTTGTACGCCACGGCGAGGGGCCTGGTTCCTTGCCATAACCAACCATTTCCAAATGGCTTGCTACGATGATTCGGGCTCGTCCAATATGGTGCGCCTGGGCGGCCGGACCGGCTGCAACACACGTCGACATGAAACATCCTTCCGGCACCACTCTCGTCCTGCGTTCGCCGGACATCCGCATCCTGGCGGACACGCATTTTCGTGATGCCGCCATTGCCGGCGAAGCAGAGCGCCGTGAGCGCTTCATTCGCTTTCTCGACGGGCTCCCGTCCAATTCGGTGCTGTTTCTTCTCGGGGATATTTTCGACTTCTATTTCGAGTACCGATCGGTCGTGTCGCGACGCTACCTGGATATCTGCGAAGCCATTCGGCGCGCCAGCGCGCGCGGTATTCCGGTTCACTTCCTGGGTGGCAATCACGACTACTGGGTCGGCGATGTGTTCTCCCACGAGCTCGGCGTCGTGATCCACGAACGCGATATCCTGGTGGAAGCCCAGGGCCGTCGTATCTTGTTGGCCCATGGGGACCTCGTCATGCCGCGAGACTACGGGTACAAGCTCCTCAAGGGAGTTATTCGAAACAAAGTGGTGATCGGTGCGGCCCGCGCCATTCACCCCGACCTCCTGGATGCCATTGCGGGAGGCGTATCACACGGGAGCCGCACGTACCTGACCATGCCGCAGGAGAAGCGGGCGCGCATCGTGCTCGCGCACGCCTGGGATCACTTCTTTGTGAGGGGAAACGACGCGTTCGTGATGGGTCACGTGCACTATCCCATGCACGAGACCAGGAACGGTCGCGAGTTCATGATCCTCGGCGACTGGATCTCACACTACACATACGCCCGCCTTACCAACGGACGCCTGCGCCTGGAGACCGTCAAAAGCTGAAGTTCAGGGCAAAGCGATGGCTGTCGCCGAGCTCGTTCTTGACGGGCAGGAACGCGTAGTCGAGTCCGATCTCGCGGTACACGACACCGAATCCGAACGTCGCGCCCTGCGAATCGTAGCCCACCTTGTAGCCCGCGCGCAGCGCGAGCATGCGCTTGTACGAATACTCGCCGCCGAAGTGCTCGCGCACGCCGTCGTCGTTGGGAAACATCGCGTCGAAGGTGAGCAGCACGCGGCCGTCGATGCTCGCCACTTCGCGCTCGAAGCTGGCGCCGAGGCGCGCATAGCGCGGGAGCGCGTATTCCTCGGTCTCGAACTTCATCGGCGTGCCCAGGTTCGCCACCGTTGCCGCGAGCTTCACGCCCTCGATGCGCGAGACGTGATAGATGCCGGCGTCAAAGGCGAGACCGCTCGCCGACAGCTCGTCGAGACGCTGGTACACCGGCTTGATGGAAATGCCGACCGCCAGGTTGGGAACGATGTAGCGGCCATACGCGAGCGCCGCCGCCACGTCGTAGGCGCCGAACGTCCCCAGCGGCGACGACGCCTGCGCATCATCGTAGCGGTCCATGTCGTCCATATAGAGACCCGTGAACATGAAGCCGAACGTTCCCCACTTGGTCTCGTGGGTGATGGCGGCCTGCTCGAAGCGCAGCGACTGGAAGTACTCGTTGTGAACGAGCGTCAGGCGCGTGCCCAGCACCGCGGGCATGGCACCCGGATTCCAGAACACGCTCGACGCATCTTCGCCCACGGCGGCATACGCGTCACCCATGGCCGACGCGCGCGCGCCCAGTCCGAAGCGCAGAAACAACGCTCCCGCCTCCCCCGGCTCGGCTGCTGAAGCCGCCGACGGAAGTACAATCATCAAACCGATCAGCCACGCGTGCTGCCAACGCATTGTGCGTCTCCTTGTCCTTTGCGCCGTCTAGCGACGGATCGCAAACGTCTTCACCAGCGAGCCCGAGCCCGCGGATGACTCGATGCGCAAGCGCATCAAGTATACACCGCTCTTGAGCGCGCTCACATCGATGACCTCGTCAAAGGGCGTGTTGGGAAGTCCGTTGGGATTGACCGAAAATGAACGTGTGATGGCTTCCTGTCCCTCGAGATTCAAGATCGAAAGCCCCACCGTCGCCCGCGCGTTGGTGTCGACGCGCGCGTGCACGGTGCCTTCTTTCACCGGATTGGGATAAATGATGAATGATGATTTGTCGAAAGCTCCGCTCTTCGCGGTCACGGATGACGGCGTGCGCGCGATGCGACCGCTGCGCGCGAGATCGCCGCGCCACATCGGCCAGTACGGAGTCCCGCTCGCGGGCGTGAACTCCTGGATAGACAACGCCGACTGATTGGCCACGCCCACGGAGTCGATGATCGAATTGACCGACTCCACGCTGCCCTGAGATCCCAGGAACAGGAGGCCGGGCGGCGCAATCGAGAGTGAGGGCGCTGCTCCTGCGCCGGACGGGATCACGCGCGGGAATTCGGCGATCCCCGCGCCGCGGCCATCGAGCGCTACCAGGGTTCCGTCATCGAGCGGAAACAGGACGTCGTCGGAACCGCCACCGTTCAAGTCCGCAATGAGCGGACTCTCGAAGCTGCGCGCAGCACTCACGGGCGGCATCTCACCCGCCGACTCGGGGTGAATGAGACGCGGCCAGTTGACGAGCGGGCGCGCGTTGGACTTGAGCAGGTACATGTAGGCGTCGTCCCACACCGCGATCTCGAGCGTGCCGTCGCCATCGACGTCACCGAGCGCGGGCGCGGATGGATTGGTCGCGCGCAGCGCGTCAGTCTGCAGGTTCACGACCTCCGACGTGGCCGACGCTAAATCGATCACGTACACCCCGCCGGATGGTGTGGTTACCACGGCTTCATCACTGCCGTCGCCGTCGACGTCTCCCACAGCCGGCGCAGAAGGCAGATCGGACAGCGTCGACGCGCCACCGATTCCGGTTGTGTGCACGACGGGCGTGACCGCCGGGGCGCTTCCGGAGAACGCAGCCGGGACCCAGGTAAAGCTCATGCGCGACGTGGTGGTGTCGACCGATGCGACCGCGACACCGATCACGGTGGTCGCGCCATCCTTGATCCGCATCTGCGCCAGCGGCGCCACGCGCTGGCCCGGAATTGCATGCGGCCACTGCGTCGAAATCAACGGCGAAGCCGGGATCACCATCGTGCCCGTCGCATCGATGAACGAAAGTCGCACTGTGGACGGCTGCTCTTCTGCGATCACAACCTCGGGGGCCCCACCGTTCATGTCGAGCAGCATGGGCGGTGCAACCATGGGCGCGCCCTTGTGGAGAATTCCCGTCGTGCCTGCGTTCGCGTCACCGTCGATGAGCTCGGTGCCGTTCGCTTTCCACGCAAACAGCTCGCCCGTTGTTGCGGCCGCGACAATTTCAACATCGGGTGATACGTCCAGATTTCCGAATGCGGGCGGACCTGTCCATTTGATTCCAGGCACCGCGATGTAAGGAGCGATGGTGGCCGGGTTGGCGTCGATGTCGTTGAACTCGGTTCCGTCGTTCTTGAACACGAAGACACCCGCATCGTCGGTGAGCACAACAATCTCGGTGGTCCCGTCATTGTCGAGGTCCACCGGCGTGGCGCTCTGTCCCGGCGAGGCAGCGTTCCAGCGCACACGCTTGTCGCTGTACGAAAGAGCACGCGATACGCTCACGCGCATCGAAGGACCGCGCGGCGACGTGGTCGCAATCTCGATACCCGTCCCGGTCCCCGAATTCGACGCGGAGTTGGGCTTGGTCTTGGGACCAAACTGCGCGTGGCTTTTGGGCTCCGCGCGAAATGCGTCGAAGTAACTCCCCAACGAGAAGGCCGCGTTGCCGGGCGCGTCCATGTCCTGCACGCCGTCGGCTTCCTCGAGATCGACGCCCTTGCGCGCCACGAAATCGTCGGGCAGATATCCCTGCGCCACCGCATCTCGGATCACCTGCTCGTCGACGTGCCAGATGTAGATGCCGCTGCCTGTGTAGCGGTACAACACGTCGAAACCGTAGTTGGGATCGAATGCTCGCGTGGCGGGATTGGTGAGGTCCGTGAGGAAGAAGTCGAACTCGGCGCCGTCGAGCGAGTCGGTGTTGTCGGGCACGAGGTCGCTGTCGTTGTCGGTGAACGTGAACAGACTGTCGGCGTTGGCGTCGTGCTCGCGGTTGTCGACCAGGAAATACTCGTTCTCGGTGATGGGAATCTTGAGACAGAGCGTGTCGGCATCGGAGGCGGTGTTGATGTCCTTGAGATTCACGCTCTGCGCGGCGGTCACGGGATCGATCACAAGCGGGCTCACCCAGTCCATGAGCGCGCGGTTGAACGCGCACGGAAACGCGGGCACGAAGCCGTTCACGTTGAACAGCCCGTACGCCATGAGATCGAAGTTGCCGATGCCCTCCGAATCCGGCCCGCCGGTGGAATCGAACAACGGCACCAGGCCGATGCGGCTGCCAATCTGGAAGGCCCAGATGCCGAGCGTGCCGACGGTGGCAAAATCCTGCGACGCATCCGACGGCACGATGGAGAAATTGTCGACGAAGATCCCGTCGTTGGTGGGAATGCCGCGGCTGTCGGAATCTTTCTGCGCGCGGCGAATATCGGAACGGTCGTAGAAGCTCGACCAGATCTGATTGGGCGAGTCGGCCCCGATATCGGTTTCCTGCCCGGCTCCGGCGTGAATGATGAACACATGGTCGAACTGCGAGAAGTCGATCGTGTTGTCGACCAGGCCGATCAGCTCGGTGGCGAGCTCGACGACGCGCGTCTCTTCGTTCGCGTCCGCGCCGTAGTACGACATGTTCTTGGAAAGCGTGTAGAGCGTCGTGTCGAGAGTTGCCTCCAGATGGAAGTGCTGCCGGGACGCGCCGCGGTAATACTGGTCCATATGGCCGAGCTCGTTGTTGAACCACTCGGTGTCGCGCACGGCTTTGCGCTTCGCACCCGGCTGGCCGCCCATCAGTGTGTCGGTGAATTGAACCTGGAACGCGAGCACGCGCAGCGTGTCGTCGGAGGCGGCCGGAGCCATCGTGGAGCGCGAGCCGGCGAGTTGGGCCAGACGGTCGCGCTGGAACCGGCTGAGCTCGCGCGAGGCCTTGAGCGGCGCGGTGCGCGCAGGCGTGACGGCCTTCTTGTCGTGGCGCGGCTGGTACGCAGGCGTGGCTCGCACCGCAAAAGCGTTCGTCACGCCGCCCACGAGGCCCAGGGCCGTCGCAGCGAGAATACAAGCGTGCCTGAACTTCACTGGAAGTCGCGTGAGTGTTTTGATCGGGGTGTGGTGAAAAGAAAAGCAGTCCAGGGAACTGCGGAACTCATTCAAACTGTAGCGAACCCGACCGGTGAGGGTCAATAGTAAAGGGGAGTTGATGCCCGTAATTCGCCGCCCCTGATCGACGCTTACTCCGGCACAACTCCCCCTTACATGGTCGGCCTGTCCTAACCAGTTTTACTACTACAGCTACCAGCCAACCAATTCTGCGAGGATGCTACTATTCTGCGTCGCGCACCTTCTTGTGCGCTCCCTTCTCGCGGGTCGCGCTCGTTGCGCGCGATTCGCCGCGTCCCTTGTATGCCACCGCGACCTGCGCGTTTCCGCGCGACGCGTTCTTCTTCATGTTCATGGCCGGCGCCACCGTGCGCACTTCCGGCTTGAACTGCGGAGCGCGCGCGATCTCACGGCTCGTCGACACCACGCGCGCCATGTCGCGCGTCCTGATGCGACGGGTTTCTCCGGCCGTGACCGGCGAGCGCTGACTGTTGTAGCGGACGATGTGGCGCTCGGCGGCGTAGCCGCTCTTGTAGCGCACAACCGGCCGCATGGCTTCGTACGGGGCCGCCGCGTTGCAGCGGTAGGTCGCGTACACGGCTGCGCAATCGCGGCAGTTGTCGCCCACACGCACGTGGTACGCACCGCTTGTGCACAGATACGACGGGTAGCGGGCCCACTCGCGCACGTAGAAGCGCGTGAAGCTCACACCCACGTTGTCCCAGTGACACCCCGCCGGCAGCGCCGACATGTAGAACTCCCGGCACGCGACAAACGGATCACCCATTACGCGATAACCGAAACCGTTCACGCGCACGCCGTCGCCGTAGTACGAGTAGTCGAACGGCATCGGGCTGCCCACCGCGAAGACGTACGCAATGCCGCGTCCATCGAGGCGGTCGAGACCCAGGTCGCAGGCGCGATAACCGTACGTGCGCCCGCCGTAGAGCCAGCCGTCGCTCGCATTCAACACGTGAATGAAGCCGGCAGTGTCGACCATGAAGAGCGATGAGTAGCAGTCGCGATCGGCGCGCAGCCACAGCGTCACGTGGTTGTAGTCGGGGAACATGTCTCCGCCCTCGACCCACACGCGCACGCCCACCGGCCCTGACACCGTTGCATGCGCGACGTAACGCGGGTTGGCTTCGCTTTTCGGCGGCAGCAACACCGCCGTGGCGATGGCGACTGCCATCATCGAGCTCATCCAGGTTGTGTTCTTCATCGTCCTGTACCTCCGATGACCAGCAGCTCGGGGTTACCGGGATCTGCCTGGTACGCCCAGTCCAACGTGACGGTGCTGGTCGGAGCACCGTTCACGAAGAACTTGGCGTAATGTATCTGACCATCGGAAATCCGAACGATGTAACTGTGGCCTGCGATCGCTTCGACAGTCTTGGACGGCGCCCAACCCGTGTTGGGAGCCCAGTCCACGCCGATGAGATCGATCAGACCGTAATCTTGGATATCTACTCCGCTGCCTTTCGCGACGATGTACTTCACGCCGGAAACGTCCTCGAAGTAGATATCCGTGGTGTTGGCCGCTGCACTTTGCGGAGAATTCGACAGACTCGAGAAGTCGTATCCCGCGTGCAACGGATCTTGCCCCAGATTACCCAGCACCAAATCGAATCCTTCCGGCCGCGGCGTGTCGAACACGTCTTCGCGGCTCAAATCGCTCTCGTGACCATGCTTGTCAAAAGCAGCCACGGCATAGAACCAGGTGTCGCCGTTGTTGACGTCGGTATCGTCGTACCCCGTCGCATCCGCTGAAACCTCGGCGATCGCAAAGTAGGGACCGGTGATATCCTCGTTGCCGCGATAGATGCGGTAGCCAGCGAGGTCGCCTTCCTGATTTGGATTCCAATAAATCGTGACGAGATGATCTCCCGTGACGCTGAAGACCCCGTCGGGCGGAAATGGAGGATTGTCCACCGCTTCGACGGGGTCATCACCGCAACCAGCAACGAGAGGCATCGTAAGCGCGGCGACCGCCGCGAACACACCCGACAGGTTCGCGATACGGTCGATTGGGTTTCTTATGCGCGCGTATTGCAACATCTCGAAACGGCTGTATTGCATCCCATGTGCCAGTGTGATGGGCGGCCTCGCATCGCGCGCGCAACGTGAACAATGTGAACTGTTTGATGTGGTGCGCCGGCATGCACACGACGACCGCGGGAGGAGATGTCAGCGTGGGAACCGTGTTGGTCCGGTTACACCGGTGACCCCAAAATTGGACACGAAAGCAGAGTGGAACGTGTCGAAAGCGGAGCGTGTTAAAAGGAGTGTTCGAGAGGAGGGCGGAGTCTGAGTCAGAACTACAAGAGTTGGAAGAAAAAGACCGACGCCCTGCACATTCCGGTCGTTAATATCGAGACCCCACCTCTCGAGATCAACTTACAGCGCAAAGCCAGCAGCTTGCTTCGGAACGTTAACAGAGCGTCGGTTTCGCTAATCGGTGACTGTGGGTCACCCGAATAAGTCGAGAGAATCTCCTTGGCTTCAGTCCTCAGTCTTGGTTCGGGATTCCTGGGGAACTTGCGTTCCCCAGGATCCTTCCCCCACCAGATGGAAGTTCATTTACGCACGGGATGACTTCCGGATGTTCCCTAGGGCAACCGGTATGCCATATGGGAAGGTTCTTCCCCGTGTTTTCGCATAGTGACTCAATCCATTGAAAAGCAATGACTTGTATGCGCGAACACGTGCCCGTGTACACATGTGTCAACCGCGCGTACGTATGGGGCTATAAAGGAAGTTACTCCCGCCCCGGCGCTGACATGCTAACCAGCGTCTGCGCAACGCTTTGGCGTCGAAAACGAAACTATTAAAAGTTTTAATAAAACCGGCGCACGGGGTGCGCCTTAGGCGGGCTACTGGATATTGTAGCGTTTTATTTTCGAAAGCAGATTCGGATAGCTGATGCCGAGCTGAACCGCCACCTGTGACTTGTTGCCCGCGAGACGGCGCATGGCGTCGAGAATCATGGCGTGCTCGATCTGCTCGATTCGCTCGCGGAGCGTGGCCTCGCGCGCGGTCTCGGCCGGCTCGGCCTGGCTGCGCATCACTTCGGGCGCCAGATGGCGGATGTCGAGAGAGTCCCCATCTTCCGCCAGGATGATGGCGCGCTTGATCACTTTCTCGAGCTCGCGCACGTTGCCGGGCCAGTAGTAATCGCCCAGCCGCTCCAGGAACTGGGGCGTCGCGCCTTCGACGGCACGGCCGAGGTCACGCGCCAGCTTGTCGATGTAGTGATTCATCAGGAGCGGAATGTCTTCCTTGCGTTCGCGAAGCGGCGGCACGGTCAGCGGGAAATCGTTGATCCGGTAGAAGAAGTCTTCGAGGAAGCGTCCCTCGTCCACCATCTTGAGCAGATTCGACTTGGACGCACACACGACGCGAACGTCCACGGCCATCAGGTCGTTGGAGCCAACCTTGCGCACTTTGCCTGAATCCAGGAACTGGAGCAGCTTGCCCTGCATCGTCATCGACGTCTTCCCGATTTCATCCAGGAAGATGGTTCCGCCGTTGGCTTCGATCAGGAGGCCGTCCTTGTCGAAGTAAGCATTGGTAAACGCACCGCGCACGTGACCGAACAGCTCGGACTCGAGCAGTTGCTCGGGAAGTGCGGCGCAGTTGACGTGCACGAACGGACGATCACGGCGCTCGGAGAGCAGGTGAATGGCGTAGGCGATGAGCCCCTTGCCCGTCCCCGTCTCCCCCTGGAGCAGAACCGTCGCATCCGAATGCGCCACGCGCTCTGCAAGATTGAGCAGCTGGATCATCTCGCGGTTCTCGGTGAGCACGCTTTCGAAACCGCGCGCCGCGCTGCGCGCCGGGCGTGAAGCTTTGCCCTTCTTCTCGTTGCGCACGAGCTCGTAAACCGACAGCGAGATCAGACTCGAGTACGCCGCCACGAAGTGGAGGTCATCCTGGCTGATCGGTGCGCGCGACGGCTCGTTCGCCTTCTGTACGCACATGATCCCCAGGTGCTCCTGATCGAAGCCGAGATCCTGGAAGAGCAACGTGCCCGCGGACAGCGCGAGCCGGCTGCACAGATCCACCAGCGCGGGATTGTTCTCGATCTCGGACACGACGAGCGGGCCGCGTGTCTGATCCAGACGCTTGCCGTACCACGCTTCGATGGCGTGCGCGTCCTTGGCGCTCATGCCTTCGCGCGCCACAATCTGAAGTCCCTTCTGGGTCGCTGACGGAATGGCGATGAATCCGGCCCGGGCGCCCAGCCGCTCGACCATCAGATGGAGCGTGGCGTCGAGGCCCTTGGAGAGCTGCTCGCGCGAACGCGCGCCGCCCTGGATGTCACCCAGCACCGAGAACTGATCGAGCACGCGGCGCGTGGCACTCGACATCTGCGTTTCCACGCGATGACGAAGTGCTGCCAGCGGACGGCGGAAGCGTGCGCACTCTTCGTCGGCGGCCAGACGATCCGCCTCGTACACGGCGAGCAGCGCGTCATCGTAGTTGCCCAGACGGCGCTCGATTCCGGAGAGCAGTGCATGCGAGATGATCTGCGCGCGCGAGTCATCCAGGCGCGCCAGCGTCACCACGCTGTCGCCGAGCGCAGCCTTGGCCTTGAGCAGCGTCGCTTCGCTGCGGAAGCGCACGCAAACGCGCGCGAGCAATTGCTGGGAGACGGCCTTCTCGTATGGATTGCCGTTCTCTTCGAACGCCGCCATGCTGGCGGCAAACGCTTCCAGTGAACCATCGACATCGTTCTTGCGCGCGAGGCACAACGCGCGCGTGCGATGGAAGAAACCCATTTCGTAGAGCTCGCCGCACTGGGCGGCGATGCGCAGCCCTTCGGTGATCGATTCCAGCGACTCGCTGTAGCGGCCGAGCCGGTAGTACACATCGCCGACACGGCGCAGGCACTCCGCCACCACGTCGCCCTCGGGCGCGAGGCGGCGGCCCTTTTCGAGCCCGGCATCGAGGTTCGCCAGGGCACCGCGGTAATCCTGGCGTGCAATCATGAGCTCGCCCAGGTACTCGTCCGCGAGCGCCGACTCGCGCTGATACCCGCCGTCAACGGCCATGGTTTGCGCGCGCAGGAGGGCCTTCTCACCACGTCCGGGATAGCCGCGCGCGACCTGCGTGCGACCCAGCATGAGCAGTGCGCGCGTGAGACCAATCTGGTCGCCGAGGCGCTCCGCTCCCGACGCGGCGGCGTCGCACACGCTGATGGCATCCTCGAAGCGGCGCAGCTTGCTGTACACCACGCCGAGGTTCAACTGGACTACGATCAGGTGCTGGGAAAGACCGAGTGTTTTGGCCAGGTCGAGCGACTTGGACAGAGAAGCCAGAGCCCGCGACCACCGGCACGCATTCTTGTGCAAGAGTCCGAGACTGTTATAGACGTACGCGATCCCGACCCGGTCCTCGGCGCGTCGATACGACGAGAGCGAGTCCATGAAGAACTCTTCCGCCTCGGCGGAAAGGCCGAGACGCTGGTAGCAGTTCGCGATGAGAAGCTGGATGTAGGCGACTTCGCCGTGGGACTCAGACTGCTTGAGCTTGCGGTAGGCGCTGAAGGCAGCCTTGAGGGCGTCGTCGTACTGGCCCTGCCAGAGGAGGAGATAACCTTCGCGGTACTCGATGCGGCCGATGGCCTCGGCCGGAAGGATTTCTCCGGCGGCACGCGCCTCTTTGATGAACTCCTCCGCCGCGGCAAACTCGCCGCGCTTGCGGTGGCAGTCGCTGATCCTCAGCAGAACCCGGAATCGATCCGGATAAGCTGCCAGGTCCTGGCGCTCAAGCGCCTTGTTGAAGTATTCGAGCGCCGTGGTGAAGTTCTCGGCGTTGAAGTGCATCTCGCCGATCTCTTCGACCGGCGAATAGATTGATTGCGCTTCGTCGCGCCGCTCTTTCTTCAGCCACTCTCTCTCGTCCCGTGCGTCGGACATTGAGATTCCTCGAGCCAGTGGTTTTAAGAGCCATGCGGGTTCCCGCGTCCCATTGCGGGAGCCCGCACAAAATTACCGAATTAGAACAACGTACCTCCACCACATCATCAACGTGATCGCAACCCTATCGATCGCAAAGGAGACGCCATTGTTTGTGGTTCCCGGTTTGACCTTGAGACCGGAAAGACCGTCTGCGTCGCCCTGATCCGTGCCGCCTCCACCCCCGCCACCACCAGGTGACGTGTACGGACCGCCCATCGCATCTTTCCCAAGCGGGATCGCGATGACCGGACCATTGATTCCAGATTTTGTCGGGGTGCTGGCGTACGGAGAGGCGGAAGGGGATAC
>DATNGX010000084.1:0-12024 GCA_035605755.1 Candidatus Krumholzibacteriia bacterium | reverse complement strand
CACGTTTCCGCTGCGCCGGTCGAGCTGGACGACGCGGGTCCCTTTCACGCACTGCGCAAGATCCTTGTCGGGCGTACAGATGATGACGCGCGTAACATTGTTATCCGCGGCAGCGCGGGCCGCGGCCGCGGCCAGCGCATCGTCCGCCTCCTGATCGATCATCGCCCACACCACCACACCCATCGCGCGCAGCGCGTCTTCCATGGGATGAAACTGCCCCCACAGCGCTGGATCGATGCCGTCGCCCGTCTTGTAGCCCGGGTACAGGGTGTTGCGGAACGATTCGATGACGTGGTCGGTGGCGACGCCGACGTGGGTGGCGCCGCCTTTGAGCATGCCGAGAACGGAGTTCATGACCCCGAGCATGCCGGCCACTTCGCGGCCGTCCGCGTCCTTGCGGCCGGGCAGCGCGTAGAAATGCCGAAACAGCTCGTAGGTGCCGTCGATGAGGTGGATTTCCATGGCGGGGTTGAAGATACCCTTACCCGCGGCCCGTTTTCACTACGGGCTCGCACTTTTCCCCATGTTTGTGTACAATGCGCCCACCTAGGAGATAGCCTCTCCTAATTTTTAGTGCCGCGAGATAGTCACCCCTAACTTTTTGTAAATGGAACGAATTCTCGATCCCATTGCGGTCCGCGACGGCGACGCCGGCGCTCGCACCGTGCTCCTGGTTGGAAACCCGAACGTCGGCAAGAGCGTGCTGTTCAGCCGCATCACCGGCAAGTTCGTGGTGATCTCGAACTATCCCGGCACCACCGTCGACATTACCCGCGGCACGGCGGTCATCGACACCCACAACGTCACCGTGCTCGACACCCCCGGTGTCAACGACCTCGCTCCGCGCACCGAAGATGCGCGCGTTACCTGTGATGTGATGCGCGACCATCCCGACGCCGTGGTCGTGCAGGTGGCGGACGCGCGCAATCTCCGCCGCGCGCTGCTCCTCACACTCCAGCTCGCGTCGCTGCGCCGTCCCATGATTCTCGTCCTCAACATGATGGACGAGCTCGAGAAATGCGGCGCCGAAGTCGACGTCGCCAGGCTCTCACAACTGCTCGGTATTCCCGTCGTCACCACGATTGCGACGCAGGGCCGCGGCCTCGACGACGTGACGCACGCGCTGTCCTCCGCAGCCGTACCGCATTGCAAGACACCCACGGCCACGCGCGAGATCGACTACGAGCTCACCATGGAGTACATCACGCGCGCGAGCGAGATCCTGGCGCAGACGTACCACGCGGCACCGCCGCGCAAACCCACCTTCGGCCAGCGCCTGGGCTGGTGGGCGACCCAGCCCCTGGGCGGCCTGCTGCTTCTGTGCGGCGCGCTCTATCTCACCTTCTGGTTCGTGGGATTGTTCGGCGCGGGAACCTGCGTCGATTTTCTCGAGACGGTTGTGTTCGGGCGTTATCTGAGCCCGTGGGCCATCCGCCTCTTCGATTTCGCTCTTCCCTTCCCGCACGTGCACGAGATGGCCGTGTCGCCATACACACTGTCGATTCCCCTCGATCCCGCGCACTCGGTGACACTGCTGGAAAGCACCAGGCAGACGCTTTCGACCGGATACACGATGACGGCGCCCATGTACGGGCCGCTGCAGCACGTGCTGCGCTTCGTGCACGATTTCCTGGTCGGCGAGTACGGCCTGATCACGACCGCGCTGAGCTACGGCTTCGCCATCGTGTTCCCGATCGTCACCACATTCTTCCTTCTGTTCGGCGTGCTCGAAGACTCGGGCTATCTGCCGCGTCTGGCTGCCATGGTCAACCGCATCTTTCGCGGCATGGGGTTGAACGGCAAGGCCGTGCTCCCCATGGTGCTGGGCCTCGGCTGCGACACCATGGCCGCCATGACCACGCGCATTCTCGACACGCGCAAGGAGCGCGTCGTCACCACGCTCCTGCTGGCACTGGCGGTTCCCTGCTCCGCGCAGCTCGGTGTGCTGCTGGCGATGACCGCGCGCATCTCCATCGGCGCCGCCATCCTGTTCTCGTGCATGCTGGTCGGGATCGCGTTCCTGGTGGGCTGGCTGGCATCGCTGCTGCACGGCGGCGAAACCAGCGACTTCATCCTCGAGCTGCCGCCCATGCGCGTGCCACAGATGAGCAATCTCGTGATGAAGACGTTCACGCGTCTCGAATGGTACCTGAAAGAAGTGATTCCGCTTTTCGTGATCGGCACGGCCGTGCTGTTCGTGCTCGACAAACTGAAGTTGCTGGGGAAAATCGCCGCGCTGATGGAGCCTTTGGTGCAGCGCTGGCTCGGCCTGCCCGTCGAAACCGCGAGCGCTTTCCTGATCGGATTTTTGCGCCGCGATTATGGCGCCGTTTACCTTCTCGATGCGTCAACCGGACCCGACGCGATTCTCTCGGCGCACCAGGTGCTCGTCGCCATGGTCACCATCACGCTCTTCATGCCCTGCATCGCGACGTTGTTCATGATCTCGCGCGAGCTGGGTAAGAGGACCGCGGCCATCATCACCGTTTTTGTTTTTGTGTTCGCTTTTGTCGTGGGCGGTCTCGTGAATCACGGCGCCCACTGGCTGGGAATGTAAAGATGACAAACACCAAACCTGCCTACTTCCATTGTTCACTGTGCGGCTTCGATTTCGATCCAACCGGCGCCAACTGTCACACCGGGTGCATCCTCGCCAAGCACTGCAAGCTCGTGAAGTGTCCGAGCTGCGGCTACGAGTTCCCCGAGCCGTCACGCGGCCCGGCGTGGCTCGCGAAGCTCAAAGGACGCAACCGTACGGCCGCCGCGCACTACGCCACCACCCGCGGGCTCATGCCGCTCGATGAAGCACTGGAAGGTGTGAGCTACGAGCTGGTGTCGCTCAACGGATCGCACTCGTCGCGCAAGAGCGCTCTCGCCATATACGGGCTCGTGCCCGGCTGCCGGCTTTCGCTCACGCAGAAGCGCCCGAGCTTCATCGTGCGCGTGGGTGAAACCGAGCTCGCGTTCGAAGGCAACGTGGCGCGCGACATCTACGTCAAGCCCATCGCCGCGTAAGACGCTGAGGGCGCGCACGCCGTGGTACACTGCGAGGAGGAGGTCCCTCCCATGCACCGTGACACCGAGATTCTGCGCGCTGGTTACCCCGATCATGATTCGTCCGGTCCGTTCCTGAACGGGCCGCAGTTCTCCGCCACGTATGTGGCGCCGGGAGAACCGTCACAACACCGCTACACGTACGGAAGGACCGGCAACCCGACGTGGTCGGCGTGGGAGAACGCGCTGGGTGCAATCGACGGGGGCGAGTCGGTGGCCTTTGCGTCCGGAATGGCGGCCGCGGCGGCGGTTTTCGGCACGGTGCTGAGACCGGGTGACGTGTTGGTGCTGCCGTCGGATTCGTATTACACCACGCGCCTGGTGGCGTCGGGCTGGCTGGATTCGATCGGGATCAAGACGCGTTTTGCGCCCACGCGCGACAGCGCGCAAATGCACGAGCTCGACGGCGCGCGCTTGTTGTGGATCGAAACACCTTCCAATCCGCTGCTCGAGGTGAGCGACATCGAGCTGTTGGTGCGGGCGGCCCACACGCACGGCGTGCTGGTGGCGTGTGACAACACGACGGCAACGGGATATCTGCAGCACCCCCTGCGTCTCGGCGCGGACTTCGTCATGGCGTCGGATACCAAGGGACTGACCGGCCACAGCGATCTTCTGCTCGGACACGTGTCGACGAAGGATCCGGCCCGGGCCGAAGCGCTGCGGACGTGGCGCACGCAGCACGGTGCGATTCCCGGTCCCATGGAAGTGTGGCTTGCGCACCGCGCACTGGCCACACTCGCGGTGCGCAACACGCGGCAGTGCGAAACGGCACTGAAACTGGCAAATACTCTCTCCGGCCACAAGAGTGTGAACGCGGTGCATTACCCGGGGCTCGCGAGTCATCCCGGGCACGACATCGCGCGCAGACAGATGGACAACTTTGGCAGCGTTGTGAGCTTTGATCTCGGCGCACGCGCGCGGGCGGAGACTTTCCTGCGCGCGTTACATCTGGTGCGTGAAGCCACCAGCTTCGGCGGGGTTCACTCCACGGCGGAACGACGCGCGCGCTGGGGCGGCGACGCCATCAGCGAGGGTTTCATTCGTTTCAGCTGCGGATTGGAATCAGCGGATGATCTGCTCGCGGACGTGAAAGCGGCGCTCGCGAAAAGCTAGCCCAACATTTCGCCGATGAAGGCTTTGATCTCGTCGATCATGTCGAGCGGCTCAAGCTGGGTGCGCGTGCGCGCCAGGATGTGCTGGTCGTGCTCGTCGTTGTCGAGCTTCACCCGCGGCGGGTCGTCCACGAAAAATGAGTACAGCACGTGGAAACGGTGGATCGCCGTCTGCCTGTCTTCCACCATATAATTGAGAACCGCCACCAGCTCGGGCTCCTCGGTGAGCTCGATTCCCGTCTCCTCACGCACCTCGCGCTTGAGCGCTTCCTCGATCTTCTCGCCGGGCTCGACGGTTCCCCCGGGCGGCTCCCACAGCCCCTTGCCGGTGTCGACGCCGTGGAAATCACGTGAGCGGCGCACGAGCACAATGGCGTCCTCATACTGGATGAGGGCGCCGGCGACGACCTGGGTGGTGGTTTCCTTCATCGACTTCACAGGCGGAAGATAATGCTCCGCCCGCGAAAAGGACTCGGCAAAATTCTGTAATCTACCCCACACATGTGGTGCATCTCACATCCAGACGCGCGCTTTCTGCCTATGTATAACTGTGAGATGAACACCACACCCTACTGGATCGATTCGGCGCCGCTGCCCGAGTTTCCATCCCTGAACGGAGACTGCAACGCCGACGTGGTCGTGGTCGGCGGCGGCATAACCGGGGTGACCACGGCCTACCTGTTGAAGCGCGCCGGTTGCCGCGTGATTCTGCTCGAGCGCGAGCGTTGCGCGTCGCTCGACACGGGCCATACCACCGCGCATCTCACCCATGTTCTCGACACACCGCTGCACGAGCTCGAGCACAACTTCGGAGCGGGCCGTGCGCGACTGGCCTGGATGGCGGGGCGCAGCGCCATCGACCAGATCGAGGCCAACATCGCCTCCGAAGGCATCGAGTGCGAGTTCCGCCGGCTGAGCGGTTTCCTGCACGCTCCCGTCAATGGAGAAGACGGTCGCGGCGAATTCTTCAACCTCAAGCGCGACGCCGAGCTCGCGCGCAAATTCGGCTTCTCCGCGTGTTTCATGAACTCGGTGCCGCTCATGAAGCGGCCGGGCGTTGAGTTCGAGAACCAGGCCGTGTTTCACCCGCGCAAGTACCTTGCGGGGCTTCTCGCCAGCATCCCCGGCAACGGCAGCGCCATATTCGAGCACACCGCGGTCGAAGAGATCACGGAAAGACCACTCACCGTGCGCGCCGGACGCGCCCGTGTGCGCTGTGACTACGTGGTCATCGCGACGCACACGCCGCTGCGCGGGCACAGCGGGATGATGGCCGCCATCATGTTGCAAACCAAACTCTTCCTCTATACGACGTATGTGCTGGGAGCCCGCATTGCGAAGGGTATCGTACCGGATGCGATCTTCTGGGACACCATGGACCCGTACCACTACCTGCGCGTCGATCACCGCGGCGACCACGACTACGTCATCTTCGGTGGCGGTGATCACAAGACCGGACAGGTGACCGACACCATCGCGGTGTTCCGCCGTCTCGAAGAAACGCTGGGCAGACTTCTCCCGCAAGCGAGGGTCGACCGCCACTGGTCGGGCCAGGTGGTGGAGACGCCGGATGGACTCCCCTACATTGGAAAGACGGCCGAAGATCAATTCGCTGCCACCGGGTTTGCCGGCCAGGGCATGACGTTCGGCACGGTGGGCGCGATGATGGCGACGGATGCTTATCTCAAGCGCGAGAATCCGTGGAAGGATCTGTTCTCACCCGCGCGCAAATCCATCCGCGCAGGAAAGCTCGAATACGCACGCGAGAACGCGGACTATCCGTTCTATCTGTTACGTGGATGGCTGGGCCCCGCCGAAGAGGAGTCGATCAACGCGGTGGGTCCCGGCGAGGGAAAGATCATCGCACTCGATCACCACAAAGTCGCCGCCTACCGCGACAACAATGGACACGTCACGTTGCTCTCACCGGTGTGCACGCACCTGCGCTGCATTGTGCGCTGGAACGCGGCGGAAACGACGTGGGACTGCCCGTGTCATGGATCGCGCTTCAAAGCCACCGGAGAAGTGATCTCCGGACCGGCGGAAGAAGATCTGAAGAAGATTCCGGTGCCCGAACGCGTCGAGCACTAACCCGCCTTCAGTCTCTGCTCCAACTCGGCGAGCAGCGCTCGCTGCGCGGGGTTGATTTTTTCCCGCGCCGCCGCGAGTGTGAACCATTCCGCGCGATCGATCTCCGGGAACTGGCTGCGTTTTCCCGAGTGCGGGGGCCATTCCATTTCGAACAGGTTGCTCTTGATCGTGTTCACGTCGAGGTCGCCTTCGAGCGCAAACGCGTGCACGATTTTTCCATTCTTCTGAACGCACGGTGTGAGTGCGACAAACTCTCCTTCCAGCACCGATCCGGTTTCCTCTGCAAACTCGCGGCGCGCGGCGGCCAGCGCGTCCTCGTTCTCGAACTCGCCCTTCGGGATGGTCCAGGCACCTTCGTCCTTGCGCGCCCAGAACGGCCCGCCGGGATGGGCGAGGAGCACCATAACCTCGTCGCCGGCGCGCCGATAGAGCAGGATTCCAGCGCTGCGTTTCACGGCCTCAAAATCGCCGAAAGCACCCCGGGCTGGCGAGACTTTTCTGCTCTCTCGCGATGGTGTTCATAGGTACTTCCACGGATGGTAACCAGTTGCCACACTTACCGATAATATCTATTACTTAAACATGTATCGTATGAACGACCGACCCACTTCCACTCCCCCGCTCAAGACCCGCGGCATGCGCGCCGTGTTGCGTGCGCGCGTCCGGCCGCTCGTCGACATGATGTTCGGCAAGCGCGCAACACGCGAGGAGCTCGAGAACGAGCGCGTGCAGCGCGAGTTGCTCCGCGTCACCCTCGACAGTATCGGCGATGCGGTGATCGTGACAGATAGGAACGGTCGCATTCACTCCCTCAATCCTGAAGCCGAACGTCTCACCGGATGGACTCAGCAGGAAGCTGCCGGCAAGGCGCTTGCCGACGTGTTCCACATCGTCAATGAGCAGACCGGCGCCCTGGTGGAGAGCCCCGTTGACAAGGTATTGCGCAAGGGCCGCGTGGTCGGGATGGCGAACCACACCGTGCTGATCGCGAAGAACGGTGTGCGCACACCGATCGACGACAGCGCGGCGCCCATCTGCGAGAATCATGGCCCGCTGCACGGCGTCGTGCTCGTGTTCCGCGATGTGACCGAGGGACGGGCCGCTGAGCGTGTGCAGGCCCATATGGCCGCCATCGTGCAGTACTCGGGCGACGCCATCGTCACCAAGAATCTCGACGGAATTGTGCAATCGTGGAATGCGAGCGCCGAAAAGCTCTTCGGTTACCGGCCCGATGAAATCATCGGGCACTCGATCACGATGCTGTTGCCGCCCGAGCGTCTTCACGAAGAGGCCGAAATTCTGGCGCGACTGCGCAACGGCCAGCCGTCGGAGCGCTTCGAAACCGTTCGTGTCACCAAGGACGGAAGGCGGCTCGACGTTTCCATCAACGTTTCGCCGCTGCGCGATCGCGACGGGCACATCGTCGGCGCGTCGAAGATCGTGCACGACATCACCGATCGCAAGATCGCGGAGCAGGCCCTGCGCGACCGCGAAGAAACCCTCCGCGAAGCCGACCGGCGCAAGGACGAGTTCCTGGCCGTGCTCTCGCACGAGCTGCGCAACCCGCTGGCTCCGATCACCATGGCGGTGGCGCTCCTGCGCCAGCATCCCTCCAGCGATCCCGAGGAAAATGCGCTGCGCGACGTGATTGCGCGCCAGACTGCGCACCTCTCGCGCCTGCTGGATGATCTTCTCGACGTCAACCGCATTCGTTCCGGCAAGGTCGTGTTGCGGCGCGAATCCGTCAATTTTGGCGAGGCCGTGTCACGCGCGGTGGAATCCATCGCACCCCAGTTGATCTTCAAACACCAGGAGCTCGACGTCGCGCTGCCGCCCAAAGCGGTTCACGTACACGGCGACGCCACGCGACTTTCCCAGGTGGCGACCAACCTTCTGAGCAACGCATCCAAGTACACGCCGCCGCACGGACAGATTTTCGTGACACTCAAGCGCACGAAGGACATGGCCGAGCTGCGCGTGCGTGATTCGGGGATCGGCATCCGCGAAGACCAGATGGCCCGCATCTTCGACATGTTTGCGCAAGGGTCTTCGTCGCTCGATCGCAGCGAGGGGGGTCTCGGCGTGGGGCTGGCGCTGACACGCATGCTGGTGGAGCTGCACGGAGGCACCGTCGACGTGCAAAGCGAGGGCCCCGGGCGCGGCAGCGAGTTCGTGGTTCGAGTGCCTGCCATGGGCGAGCCGGCCGAAACCGCGCCCGCCGTCCCCGTGCAGCGCGGCGAACATGCCCCCAAATTCAGAATCGTGGTCGCGGATGACAACGTGGACTCGGCCGAGATGTTGAGCGAGGCATTGCAGCAGATGGGTCACGAGGTACGCATTGCGCACGACGGTGTTGCCGTGGTCGAAACGGCGGCGGCGTTCAAGCCGCACATCGCGTTCCTCGACATTGGAATGCCCAGAATGAACGGGTATGACGCGGCGCGAAAGCTGCGCGAGACGTTGGGTGAGGATGTCACCCTGGTGGCGGTCACCGGATGGGGACAGGAATCCGATCGCCAGCGTGCACGCGAAGCCAGCTTCGACCACCACCTCACCAAACCTGTCGATCTCGCCGCCGTCGAAAGCCTCCTGCGCCAGTTGTCCAACTGCTCGCACTGATGCCGCGCGGTGGCCGCGTTACGGCGTCGGCTCCTTGATCTCCGCGACGACCGCGCGAATGTCGGCGGCGTCCGGCGCGTCCGGCCTGAGCGCGAGATAGCGCTCCAGGTAACCTTTGGCCGCCTTCATATCCCTCTTCTCTCCCTGCAGACATGCGAATCCGAGCGCGCGTGCCGCCTCGGCGTTGGTCGAGTCCGCCGCCAGCGCGGCTTCCAGATGCGGACGCGCACCGTCGAACTGCTTCTTCTGCATGAGCAGTGCGCCCAGGTTGAATTGCGCCTGCGCATCCGTCGGCTTCATGGTCACGGCCTGCTGGTATTCCTGAATGGCCTCGTCGTGCTTGCCCTGTTTGTCCAGCACCTGCGCGAGATCGAAGCGCGCTTCGAAGAAGTCGGGCTTGAGTGCGATGGCGCGCCGGTATTCGGCCGCGGCTTCGTCGAGTTTTTGCGCATTGGCGGCGCAGCGCGCAAGAATGAAGCGCGCGGCGTACTCGCGTCCGCCCGCGCCCATCTGCAGCAGTCTTCTTGCATGCTGGGTCGCTTCCGCACAGTTGTTGGCCTGCATGGCGGAGTAGGCCTTTTCATATTCAGCCGCCGCCTCCTTGCCCATCTGCGGCTCGGCTCTCGCCGAGCTGCTCTCGAGCACGATCTGCGCCTCGACCTCCTTGGTCTCGGCCTGCGATGCGGACCAGTCGAATTTCTCGCTGCGCGTTCCAAAGCCGGGTTTCTCGAACGTCACTTCATACTGAGCGCTCGGAATCATGCGCCTGTCGAAGCTTCCATCATCCCTGGTGGTGAAGTTGATGCGGCTGCCATTGGAGAGATCGCGCAGGCTGACGTGAACCCCGGCCAGCGGTTTTCCGGCCGTGTCCACCACGCGCCCCTTGAAGCGATAGTCGTCGCTCTGTGCGTGTGCCAGCGCGGGGGCGAGGAACATCAGCGTGATCAAGGTGAACCAGCGAATCATTTTGATACCTCGATGGCTTCGGTGACGATGCCCACGTCCTCGGCCCCGGCGCCGCGGCAGATGTCCATCGCCTGCACGATGGTGCCGTACGGGACTTCGTCGTCCGCGTTGATGAAAATGACGCGCTCGCCGCTTCCGCGCTGCGTGAAAACGCCGTGCAGTCGCGCGCCCAGCTGCGTCAGGCCGATTTCTTCCCGGTTCAATTGAAAGCGGCCGTCCTGGGTGATGGTAAGCACCAATTGCTTCTCCGAGAATTCCGGCGGCAGAGTTTGTTCGCTCGTCTTCGGGATTGCGCTGTCGAGCGCCTTGGTCAACAGCGGTGTGATGATCATGAACAGCACGAGCAGCACGAGCAGCACGTCGATGAGCGGCGTGACATTGATGTCCGACTTGGTCTGGTCGAGTCCGCCGAGTCCTACTGCCATGGCTGGGCTCCTTTCTGTCCCGTCGCCGGCGTGTTGGAGCTCGTCGTGGTTGCACCCGCGGCTCCCGGCGGTGGGGCTTCACCCGGCTTCGGTTTTATCTCTTCCGCAATCATGGAGGCGTTGTCGAAGCCGGCCTCGCGGCCTGCGCGCACGACGTCCTTCAGATCTTTGAAGCGTGCATTGCGATCACCGCGGATCTGGAGCTGAAGCGCCGGGTTGTCGCGCTCTTTCGCCGTCAGCACCGAGGTGAGATCGGTCACGTCGACGGGATCATCGCCGACGAAAATCTGCCCGCCCGCGGTGATCCCCACCACCAGCACTTCTTTCTCGTTTTCGGACACGGTGGCGACATTCTTCGCCTTGGGCAGCGTGACCTCGATGCCCTTGTGCAACAGCGGCACCACCAGCATGAAAATAATCAGCATCACCAGCATCACGTCGACGAGCGGCGTGACGTTGATGTCGCTTTTCAGCGATCCGCCGCTGCCGATTTCCATGTCATGCTCCCGAAGCGCTTGCTGAAGTAGTCGACCAGCTCGGAGCCCGTTGTCGTCATCTCAACGCTGAACCGCTCCACGCGAGTCAAGAAGTAGTTGAAGCCCCACACCGCCGGCAGCGCCACGAACAGGCCCACGGCGGTGTTTACCAGCGCCTCCGCGATACCGCCCGACACCGTGCCGATACCGCCCTGTCCCGCCCGCGCCATGGCGAAGAACGCGTTCATGATTCCGATCACGGTGCCGAAGAGTCCGACGAACGGCGCCGTCGAGCCGATGGATGCCAGGCCGGCGAGGCCGCGCTTGAGCTCCTGCACCACCGTGATGCCTTCGCGCTCGACAGCACGGCTCATGGTCTGTTCGAACTTTTCCGTTTCGGGATGCTGGCGGTAATCCCAGAAGTCGACGATGGCCGCCGCGTACACGCGTGCCAGGTGGCTGCGCGGATACTTCTTCACTTCGTCGAAAAGCAGATCCATATCTCCCTGGGGCAGGATCTTCTTCGCCGCCTGGACGAACTGCATCGACTGCTTGCGCGCGTTGCGCATCGCGATGTAGCGCTCGAACATCACAAAATATGAATAGACCGACATCAACAACAGGAAGATGAGCACCGCATGGCCCATCGTTCCCATGGTTCGCCAGATGTCCAGCGGGCCGAAATTGGCTTGTTCCATCACCGTCTCCTTGGTATTCGGTCGTGTGGTTGCGTCATCATGAGCCAAGCTTGAATTGAACTGTCACCGTGAGCGCAAACTCCACCGGCTGCCCCTGCAGCATGCCGGGCTTGTACCTGCGTTTCTTCACCGCCGTCACCGCCGACTCGGTGAGCCCCATGCCGAGTCCGCGCAGAACTTTCACATCGTGCACGCTGCCGTCCTGGCCGATGAGTGCTTCCAGGATCACGGTCCCTTCCATGTGTGCGGCAAGTGCGAGACGCGGATAGGTGGGCTTCACATCATCGATGATCTGTGGCGCTGTCGCGGGCCCTCCCAGCCGGAACACTTCGGGCTCGCCCGTGCTTCCCACCACGCCGCCTTCCACGCCGCCTTCCACGCCGCCCTCGACGCCGCCTTCCACACCCGTGGCCGACGAGTCTTCGCTCGCCATCTGGTCTTCCTGAATTTCTTCCGGCACCTGCACCGGCTCGGTCATCTCCTGCGGCTTGGGTGTCTCGGGCTTGGGCTTGACCTGCGCCTTGGCTGCGGCGGGCGGAGGCGGTGGCGGCGGCGCCAGCTGGGCGAACGAAACCGCGAG
>DATNGX010000083.1:0-15248 GCA_035605755.1 Candidatus Krumholzibacteriia bacterium | reverse complement strand
CGAGCTCGGGTGCCACGCGCTCGCCCAAAAGCACGTTCACCAGCCCGACGTCCGGAATCTTGATCAGGCGTTTCGCGAGCGCATAGTTGAGCCGTCCCGTGCCATAGGCAATGACAAGCGGTGTCTCCAGCAATGCCGACTCGAGCGTCGCGGTGCCGGATGCTACCAGGGCCAGACGGGCGCGCGACAGCGCGCCTACGGCTCCATCCATGAGTGTCACATCGAGTCCGGAGCGTCCCACAATGGCGTCGTAGAGGTCCCGATTCACAACCGGACTGCGGCTCACCGTGACCGGAAGGCCGCGGTGACGCTCGCGCAGATGTCGCGCGGCCTCGAGAAAAATGGGAAGCAGCGACGTCACTTCGCCGGTTCGACTGCCGGGCAGAAGTGCGATTCCGTCGCGCGCACGCTCATCGACAGGCGCGGGAAGCTCGTGGTCGGTGATGAAGGGATGGCCGATGAATTCCACGTTCATGCCGGCCTCGCGATAGATCCTGGTTTCGAACGGGAGCACGACCGCCACGCTGTCGACGGTGCGGCGCATGCGCTCGACGCGCCGCGCACCCCAGGCCCACACCTGCGGCGCAATATAATAGAGCACGCGCTTGCCGCGCTCGTGCGCGTAGTCGCACAGCCGCAGGTTCAGTCCCGGGTAGTCGACGGCAATGAAAAGATCGGCATCATCGATGAGCGCGCGCAGATTCTTTTCCAGACGGTGGAAGCGCGGAAGACTGGCCAGAATTCCCGTGAAACCGATGACCGCGTAATCGCGATACTGGAAGCGAACGTCCATGCCCGCTTCGGCGCAGAGTGCCCCCGCCATTCCGGTAATGTGCGCGCCGGGAAGATGTCTGTATAGAGCGGACACCACGTGGGCGGCGTGCATGTCGCCCGAGAGCTCGCCGGCGCACAGAACAATGCGGGAGGCCACGACTCAGGCCCGCGCTTCGCCGACCCGCTCCAGAATGAGCGCCGCCAGACGAACCGCGTCGAGACCGTCCTCGCCGCTGACGGCCGGCGGTGTGCGATCGGCCACCGATTTGCAGAACGCTGCCAGCTCTTTCACGAGCGGCTCGCCGCCGTCGCCCCGCATCTGCTGCACCGAAATGATGTCAGTCATCGACACGCTCCCGGCGCCGCCGCGTTTCACGTCCGCAATGCGGTCGGCAAACCCGTCGGCCTTGCGGTAGTGCGTGGCGCTCCCGGTGAGAAGATCGATGGAGAAATAACCGCGGTCGGAGAAGACGCGTACTTTGCGCATGGGTGAGGCCGTCACGCGGCTGGCGGTGACGTTCGCCACACATCCGTCCGCATACTCGAGACGCGCGTTGACGATGTCGGGAGCATGGGTGAGAAGCGCGGCACCGCTCGCGCGCACGTCCACCGGCTCCGCACCCACCAGAAGACCCAAGAGGTCGAGGTCGTGGATCATCAGATCCATCACCACGGAGACATCGGCGCCGCGCAGATTGAAGGGCGCGAGACGATGCACTTCGATGAAGAGCGGACGCCCGATGGAAGGGAGTGCTGCCTGCACGGCGGAATTGAAGCGCTCGATGTGACCGACCTGAATCACCCGCGCGCGTTCACGCGCGCGCGTCACGATGCGCTCCGCGTCTGCAACCGACGACGCGAGCGGCTTCTCCACGAAAACATCCAGCCCGCGATCAAGCGCGGCGAGAGCAACCTCCGCGTGGGCGGAGGTTGTCGTCACCACGCTTACCGCTTCGACCTGGGAGAACAGCGCGTCGAGTGAATCGAACGCGGTGGCGCCGAACTCGGCCGCGGCTTCCTGTGCGCGCGCCGCGTCCGCGTCCTGGCAACCCACGAAATCGACGCCGGGAAGCGAGCGCAGCACGCGCACGTGGGCCCGTCCCAACCGCCCCGTCCCCACCACTCCGATGCGCAGTCCCACGAGCTACTTGGTGATGCCCCGCTCGCAGTGCCGCAGGAACTCCGCCATCTCGGCCGCCTCGGCGCTGTCCCAGTCGTCACCGTCGAGCGTCTCCAGCACCTGCGAGACGTTCATCTCGCCGCGATAGAGCAGCTTGTAGATGCGCTTGATCAGCGCGCGGCTCTCGGCGGAAAAGCCGCGCCGCTCGAGCCCGATGGAGTTGATGCCGTAGATCTGCGGCGGATTGCCGGCCACCTTGATATAGGGAGGCACGTCGCGCTCGATGCGGCTCCCGCCGCCGATGAACGCGTACTTGCCGATGCGCACGAACTGGTGCACCGGTGTCAAGCCCCCCACGGTGGCGAAGTTGTCGATGTGCACGTGTCCGGCGAGGTTCACCGCGTTGGCCAGAATCACTTCATCGCCCACCGAGCAGTTGTGCGCCACGTGGACATACGCCATCAACAGACAGCGGCTGCCGACGCTCGTGGTCTCGCCCTCGCCGGTGGCGAGGTTCAACGTCGTGAACTCGCGGAACACATTGTCGTCGCCGATGGTGAGATAGGTGGTCTCACCGTGGTACTTGAGATCCTGCGGAGCCGTGCCGACGCTGGCGCCGTGGAAGAAGCGGTTGCGCTTCCCCACTTTCGTGGCGCCCTCGATAAGCACATTGGTTCCGATCTCGCACTCATCACCGATCTCGACGTTTTCGCCGATCACGGTGTACGGACCGATCTTCACGCCTTCCCCGATGCGTGCCCAGGGATGGATCACCGCGGTCGGGTGAATCTCGGTCTTTTTCAGGACATGGGATTTCATCGCGCCCCTTTCGCGCGGGGCGCCAACCGGCGTTACAGCGACCACGATCCACAGCCTCTCCTTGTGCGGGGGCCGCGCATCGCGCGTTCGCGTTTCGCCGTTAGCGCTCCACGATTACCGACGACAGCTCGGCTTCTGCGGCGAGCACGCCGTCGACGTACGCTTTGCCTTCCATCGTGCACATCCCCCGGCGCAGACTCTTCATTTCGAGCTCGAAACGCAGCTGGTCTCCGGGCAGCACGGGCCGCCGGAATTTCGCTTTGTCCACGCGGGTGAAATACACGAGGTACTTCTTCGGATCATCTACTGTATTGAGCAGCATCACGCCGCCGGTCTGGGCCATCGCTTCGATGATCAGAACGGCGGGCATGATGGGATGCCCCGGGAAATGCCCTGTGAAAAACGGTTCGTTGATGGTGACGTTCTTGATGCCGACGACGCGCTTGCGGTCCTCGAGCTCGAGAATGCGGTCCACCAACAAGAATGGATAGCGGTGCGGCATGATCTCCTGGATCAGGCCGATGTCCCAGATACCGGGCGCCGCGGACGCGGAAGAGCGCTTCTTCTGCTGGTGCAGCTCATGGAGCTTGCGCACGAAGCGCACGTTGGCGGCATGGCCCGACTTGATGGCGTGCACGTGGCCGCGAATGGGCGCCCCCAGGAGCGACAGGTCGCCGACCAGATCGAGGATCTTGTGGCGCACGCATTCGTCGGGAAAACGCAGATGCTCTTCGTTCATGACACCGTCGCGCGTGAACACGAGCGCGTTCTTGAGGCTTCCGCCCTTGATGAGCCCCATGCCGCGCAGCCGTTCGACGTCGTCGTACATGACGAAGGTGCGCGCGGGCGCGATCTCCTTCTCGAACACAGCGGGTGAGATCGAGAAGCTGGCGTACTGCGTGCCGATCTGCGGATTGTCGTATTGAATGGTGAAGCTCACGCGAAAATCATCCGCCGGCACGGCGTTGATCTCGATGCCGTTCTCCTTCATGGTCACGGCGCGATCGATGGTGAGCACGTCGGCGGGCGAACCCTGCGCGACGATGCCTGCCTTGTCCAGGTCGGCGGCGTACGCCGCGTACGTCCCGCTGGGCGGCTCGGGCGGCTCGTTGGCGTCCATCTCGATCACGAGGTTGTCGATGCCGAGGCCGTAACAGGCGGCGAGGATGTGCTCGACGGTGTGGATCTCCACATCACCGTTGGAGATGGTGGTATTGCGATAGGTGGAAACCGATTCCGGGATGCTCGTCACGTTGGCCGGAATCTCCACCGCGGGCGAGCGGTCCACGCGCACGAACTTGATCCCGGCGCCGGACGGCGCGGGCTTGATGCGCATGGTCACCAGGTTGCCTGTGTGCAGGCCCTGGCCCTGGATGACCACTTCCTCAGCGATCGTTCTCTGCTGACGAACCAACTTCGCCTCCTTCCTGGCGCAAACCGAGACGGCGTTCGATGTCTTTCACGCGCTTGAACAGCTCCGGGAGCAGAGCGAAATACGCGTAGAGCTTCCGGGCCGCGGAATGCTCCCGGGCCGGGTAACCGGACACCATGGTATCCGCTGGGACCGATTTCGTCACGCCGGACTGTCCGCCCACCATAACCCGGTCCCCGATCGTCAGATGGCCCCCCACGCCGGCCTGTCCCCCCATGCTCACGCTGCTTCCGACCTCGGTGCTGCCCGAGATCCCGACCTGGGCCGCGAGGGCGCTGTTCTCGCCGATCACGACGTTGTGCGCGACCTGCACCAGGTTGTCGATCTTGGTGCCGCGCTTGATGCGCGTCTCGCCGGTGGTGGCGCGGTCGACGCAGCTGTTGGCGCCGATTTCGACATCGTCCTCGATCACCACGCATCCAACCTGCGGTACCTTGTGGTACACGGCGCCCTGGCGCGCGTAGCCGAAGCCGTCGGAGCCGATCACAACTCCCGGCTGCAGGATCACGCGATCACCCAGGCTGCACTCTTCGCGAATGGTAACGTGGCTGTAAATGAGACAGCTTGCGCCGAGTTGCGCGCGCTCGCCGACGAACACATTGCTCACGAGCGTGGTTCCGTCACCAATTACGACGCCCGCCGATATGTGGCAGAAGGGCCCGATGCTCACTCCGGTGCCAAGCCTCGCGCTTGCGTCGACGACTGCCTGCGGATGAATTCCGCGCGCGTAGCGCGCAGCTTGATCGCCCGCGAACAGATTGAGCACCTGGAAGTACGCGAAGTACGGATTGTCGGTGCGAATGAGGGGAAGGGTCGCATTCAAGCCCGGCGCGGCCAAGAGGGCCGATGCGCGCGTGGCGGCGACGAACTCTTCGTATTTCGAATTGGCGACGAAGGTGATCTCGCCCGGCTGCGCTTCGCGAATGCCGGCCACACCGTGGATGACGAGCTCCGCGTCGCCCTCGAGGCGGCCGCCGACGAGTGCGGCCAGCTCTCCCAGCTTGTAGCTCCGCCCACCCACTGTTGCTCCCATCCGGGCCCAGGGCCCGGGTTATTGTCCGCCCGAACGGAGCGACGCCAGCACGACCTCGGTGAGATCGAGCGACTTGTCCGCGTACACGATGTTCGCGTTGGCGACGTCGAACACCATGGTGAGTCCCTTTTCCTTGGCGATCTTTTCGACAAGCTTGTTGATCTTGTCGACGATGGGCTGCGTGAGCTCTTTGTTGCGCTTGGCGGCGAGACCGGTGTCACCAAAGGTCTCTTCCATGAACTTCTTGTACTCGTCCATCTTGCGCTGGAACTCGAGGCGGCGCTCCGCCTTCTTCTCCTCGGAGAGCATCGGGCTTTGCGCGTTGAGCTCGTCGCCCATCTTGGCGAGGTCCGCTTCGTAGCGCTGCTTCTGTTGTTCCCACTGCGCCACATCGCTGCGATAGAGACGCTCCGCGTCCTGCGTCTCCTTGTTCTCCGCGAAAATTTTGATCGAGTCAATGTACCCGATCTTCAAGGTCTGGGCAAGCGATGGCCCGGCCATCACCGCCAGCAGAGTGGCTGCCAGTAACACCGGGGCAAACAGTCTGTTCATCATCGAGTTTCTCCTTTTTTCGTCGTGTTCACACAGCAATAAATCAGAATCCGGATCCGAACGTAATGTGCGGCTCCCAGCGTCCGCCACCGAAGCGGTCGAATCCGTACGCATAGTCAAATCCGAGCAGCCCGATCATGGGCAGCTCGATCACGACGCCCAGGCCCGCGCCACGATAGCCATCGCCGAAATCGGCGGCCGCGAAGCTGTTCCACGTGTTGCCGAAATCGAAGAACGTGTGCATGTACACGCTCGGCGGCACCAGCGGCCATTCCACCTGGGCGATTGTAATACCATAGAAGCGTCCGCCGGTAAAAACATCGTTGCCCCGCGGAACCACTTCGTAGAAGTCGTAGCCGCGCAGTCCGAAGCGGCGGTTGCCGCCCAGGCGGAAGCGCTCGTAGTCGGGAAGCTCCTTGCCGCCGTAGCCGTCGACCTTGCCCAGCGTCTGGTCGAGCATGAGCACGAACTTCCACGCCAGCGACTGGTACCAGGCGAACTCGCCTTCATAGCGCTGCACCCCCACGTCGCCACCGAGCCAGAAGCCGGTCCAGCGCGCGTTGAGCGTGGTGCGCGTACCCGTGGTGGGATGGAACGGACTGTCTGTCGAGTTGCGCAGCATGGTGAGGCCGATCGAGCTCGTCGTCTGCGGCCAGACCTGTGTGCGCAGCGATCCCTGGTAGTTGTCGGCGAAATTTGCGAGCTCCACTTCCTCCAGGCTGTAACGCACCGACGCACTCGTGTAATCGAGCCACGGGAACGGACGTCCCACGCGCACCGAGAAGCCGGTGCGGCGGTCGGAGTAGAACTGCTGCGATACGCGGTCCTGGTTGGCGGCATACACCTGCAGGCCCAGCTCGGTGGGCGTTCCCATGAACCACGGATTGGTGAACTGCAGATTGATGTCCTGGCGCGAGCGCGAGAACTCCCAGTTCACGCCCACGCGGTATGCCCGTCCGAGAAAATTCGGCTCGGTCAGGCCGATGAAACCGCTCACGCGGTTGAGCTGCGAGAAACCGGCGCCGACGCGGAACTGTCCCGCCGATTTTTCCTGCACCTTGAGATTGAGATCGATATCTCCCTGCTCGCCCACCTGATTGACGCTCACCTCGGGCGGCCCCGCAAAGAAGCCGAGATTGAACACTTCACGCAGCGATCGCCGCAGACGCGTGCTCGCGAACACATCGCCCGGATACAGGACCAGCTGGCGGCGGATCACTTCCTCCCACGTCTTGGTGTTGCCGCTGATGTTGATCTCGTGCACGTGCGCGAGATTGCCGGGCTCGAACTCGAAGGTGAGATCGATGACGTCGCCCGTTATCTTCTTCACCGGCGTCACCGTCGCATAGATGTAGCCGCGATCACCGTAGAGATTGGCCAGGTCGAACTGGATCTTGGAGAGCATGATGTCGTTGAAGGGCTGGCCCTTCTTGAGCGTCACGCGCTGCGCAACGGTGGTGTCGGGAAACAGCGTGTTCCCCTTCCAGTCGATCTTGCCCACGAAGTACTGCCTGCCCTCGACAAGCGTGAGATAGATGTCGAGCCCCTTGCCGTCGGGCGTGAACTCGAGCTCGGGCTCGTTCATGGTGACGTCGAGATAGCCTTCGCTCTTGTACAACTGGATGATGCGCTCGCGGTCCTCGGCCAGATCCTTGGGATTGAAATCGCCGCCGCGCAGCCAGTTGTCGGTCTTGGTCTTCATCGAATGCCGGAGCACTTCGGTGTTGAGCAGCTGGTTGCCGATGAAGTCGACGTGCTTGACGTGCACCTTGGCGCCTTCTTTGATCCGGTAAACCAGGGTCTGCTCTTTCGACTTCGGCTCCGCCATCACCGTGTCGGTTACGGCCGCGCGGTAGTAACCCTTCTCACGGTAGATCTCCTGAATCGCTTCCTTGTCGCGCGCGGTGAGCGACGGGCGCACGAACGTGCCCTTGGTCACCTTGATGGCCTTGTTGAGGTCGTCTTCGCTCACGTGATCGTTGTCGTCGAACCGCACACCGTCGATGCGCGGATATTCGACCACCTGGATGACGACGTTGACCGAGTCGGATGCAGTGCCGTCGGTGCGCAGCGCGCGCACGTCGCGAAACTGGTGGGTCTCGTACAGGCGCTTCACGCCGGGCCGGATGCGCTCCGGGTCGTAGCCCTCGCCCGGCTTCACCCCGAGGATGCGGACGATCTGCGACCGGGAAACCTTCCGGTTGCCCTTGACCTCGATTTTCTGAATAAACGCGGTAGGCCGGCCGGCAGCGGATGCACCGGCGGCAAAAGCCGCCACCAGGAGCACGGCCACGAGACCTAATGCCTTAAATTTCATGAAGCTACAACGTTGGATCAAAACCGCAGCATGGTACCATGCGGCACAGGGGAGATAGAAACAAAAAGCAAGATACCCCCGGCGTTAGCCAGGGGTATCTTATTCAAAAATCGCCTTCTGGGTTCCCGGCCGCTAGGGCTGGGCGCCGTCCGGCTGGGTCTGGGTGGTCACCTCGAAGGAGAGGTTCTCCGCCCCCACCCCCACATGGATGTCTGCATCCTTCTGGATGCCGTGAGTCAGGATCAACTCGCTCAACGGATCTTCCAGGTAGCGCTGAATCGCGCGCTTCAACGGTCGCGCGCCGAGCGCCGGGTCGAATCCGTGCTCCACGAGGAACGTGCGCGCTTCCTTCGAGACCCTCACACGCACGTCGAGAAGATCGAGACGCGCCATGAAATTCCCCAGCAGCACGTCGACGATCTGCGTCATGTCCTCGCGCGAGAGCTGGCGGAACACGATGGTGTCGTCCAGGCGGTTCAGGAATTCCGGATTGAACATGCGCTTCAGGTGCTCGAGCAGCTTCGACTTCACCGTGTTGTACTGCGCGTCCGAGCCTTCCTGGATGAATCCCAGGCTCTTGCCGCTCTTGATGTCGGTGGCGCCCACGTTCGACGTCATGATGAGCACGGTGTTGCGGAAGTCGACGCGTCGTCCGTAGCTGTCGGAGAGCTGCCCTTCTTCCATCACCTGCAGAAGAATATTGAACACGTCCGGGTGTGCCTTCTCGATCTCATCGAGAAGAACCACCGAGTAGGGCTTGCGGCGCACTTTTTCCGTGAGCTGTCCGCCTTCGTCGTAACCCACGTAGCCCGGGGGCGCGCCGATCAGACGCGACACCGAAAACTTCTCCATGTACTCGGACATGTCGATGCGAATCAGGGCTTCTTCGGATTCGAACATGACCGCCGCCAGGGCCTTGGCGAGCTCCGTCTTGCCCACGCCGGTGGGCCCCAGGAAGATGAAGCTGCCGATGGGACGGCGTGGATCGCGCAGGCCCGCGCGGTTGCGACGCACGGCGCGCGCCACCGCTTTGACCGCTTCTTCCTGGCCGATGACGCGCGTGCGCAGCTGGTCCTCGAGGTGCATGAGCTTCGCGGTCTCTTCCTTCTCCACGTCCGTGACCGGAATGCCCGTCATGGCGGAGACGACGCGCGCGATGTCGCGGCTCGTCACCACCGTCTCGGTCTGCTGCTTGGTCTCCGCCCAGTTCTTGCGGATGTCGTCGAGCGTCTTGCGCAGCTCTTTTTCCTTGTCGCGATGACGCGCCGCCTTTTCGAATTCCTGCGCCTGGATGGCCGATTCCTTCTCGCGTGACACTTCTTCGATCTCGCGCTCGAGATCGGTCAGCTCCGAGGGCGCTGTCACCACGGACAGACGCGCGCGCGAGCCGGCTTCATCGATCACGTCGATGGCCTTGTCGGGCAGGAAGCGCTCGTGTATGTAGCGCTCAGAGAGAAACACCGCGGCCCGCACCGCGTCGTCGTTGATCTTCACGCGGTGGTGCGCTTCGTACTTGTCGCGCAGACCGAAGATGATCTGGATGGTCTCTTCGGGAGACGGCGGACTCACCATGATGGGCTGGAAGCGGCGCTCGAGCGCGCCGTCCTTTTCGATGTACTTGCGGTACTCGTCGAGCGTGGTGGCACCGATGCACTGCAGTTCGCCGCGCGCCAGCGCGGGCTTCAACATGTTCGACGCGTCGATCGCACCCTCCGCGCCGCCGGCGCCGACGATGGTGTGAATCTCGTCGATGAAGATGATGACATCCTCGGCCTGGCGGATCTCGTTGATGATCGACTTCAGGCGCTCTTCGAACTGGCCGCGATACTTCGTACCTGCCACCACCGACGCCAGGTCGAGCGTGCAGATACGGCGGTCTTTCAGGATCTCCGGCACCTTGTTGTCGACGATGCGCTGCGCGAGGCCCTCCGCAATGGCGGTCTTGCCCACGCCGGGCTCGCCGATCAAGACCGGGTTGTTCTTCTTGCGTCGCGAGAGAATCTGAATCACGCGCTCGATCTCGGATTCGCGTCCGATGATGGGATCGAGCTTGGTCTCGCGCGCCATCTGGGTGAGATCACGGCCGAACTGGTCGAGGTTGGGCGTGTCGCTCTTTTCCTTCTTGGCTTTGCGCGTCTTGACCGTGGTGGTGGGACCGAGGAGCTTCAGCACTTCCTCGCGCACGCGCTTGCGATCCACGCCGAGCTCGGCCAGGACCTGCGCGGCGACGCCTTCACCTTCGCGAATGAGTCCGAGCAGAAGGTGCTCGGTGCCGACATAATTGTGGCCGAGCAGGCGCGCTTCTTCGATGGCAAGCTCGAGCACGCGCTTGGCGCGCGGCGTAAACGGGATCTCGCCGATGGTGAGTGTGCCGCCCGTGCTCTTGACCATGTTCTCCACGGCCTGCTGGATCTGTTCGAAATCCAGCTCGAGCTTCGCGAGCACCTTGGCCGCGATGCCTTCGCCTTCGCGCACGATGCCGAGCAGCAGATGCTCGGTGCCGATGTAGTCGTGCTGGAGGCGCGCCGCTTCGTCACGCGCGTAGTAGATGACTTTGCGCACACGGTCTGTAAAACGATCCTGCATGGTTGCTCCCGTCTAACGTTGCCTGGCCTAGGATGCGTCGCGCGCCAGCGCTTCCCGTATATATTCAGCCCTTACGACGTCCCGCTCCTGCGGGTCCATCGCGTTTCCCTTGAGCTTCTGAAGATGGGCGGGCTGGATGTAAACGAGCAGTTCGTTGAGTGTTCGCAGCGGGACATCCGTCACCAGCCCTACACCGACTCCCATCCGCACGGCGGAGATCAGGCTCAAGGCTTCCTTGGTGCTTACACTTCGAGAATAACGAAGGAGACCGTACGCCCGCCAGACTTTATCCTCAAGCAACCTCCGTGCCTTGCGAAACAGCATCTCGCGCGAGCGGCGCTCGTAAGTGATGACTTTGGTAACCATTTCCCGGAGGTTCTTGAGGATGACCTCCTCCGAGGCGCCCAGAGCGGCACTGTTGGAGAGCTGGAAAAAGTTGCCCATCACTTCCGAGCCCTCTCCGTAGAGGCCGCGCGCGGAGTGGTTGAGCTTGCGCAAGGACTCCAGCAGGCGATGGATCTCCTTGCTGTGCACCAGCCCGGGAAGGTGAATCAGCACCGAAACCCGCATTCCGGTGCCAAGATTGGTCGGGCACGCGGTCAGAAAGCCCAGGCGCTCGTGGTAGGCCAGCTCGAGCGCCGGCGCCAGCTGGTCGTCGAGGTCGTTGGCGCGCCGGAACGCATCGCCCAGGCCGAACCCGGACGCAAAGCTCTGAATACGCAGGTGGTCCTCTTCGTTCACCATCAGCCCCAGCGCCTCGTCGTCGGTGAACACCAGCCCGCGCGACGCCGATTCGCTGGCGAAGTCGCGGCTCACCAGGTGGCGTTCGACAAGAATTTCCCGGTCCAGGGTGGAGATTTCCCCCATCGCGGCGTTCTTCCCGTGCTTGAATGCGCGGGTTTGCGCGGCCGCGTCCATGGAAAGCCTCAGGATTTCCCCGAGCTCCGCACTGTCGCAATGATGGGTGAAGCGATGCCCGTGAAGGTTGCGCGCGATGCGCGTGCGGCTGGAGAGCACGATCTCGCTCTCGTCGCCGGAGCCGTCGAGCCAGGCGCCGGGCGTGCGCACGAGTCCGTCGATGTCGAAGCTCATGCGTCGTCCTCCACTTTCATCTCCAGCGTGCGGATCTCGTCGCGAATCGATGCCGCGCGCTCGTAGTCTTCGTTGCGGATGGCCAGCGTCAACTCTTCGCGCAGCGCGGCGACTTTTTCCCGCACCGCAAAACGTTCGCTCTGGCGCGTGGCTTTTTTCCCGGCGTGCTGCGTGCTGCCGTGCACGTGGCGCAGCACGGCAATCAGCTGTGACTCGAAGGCGTCGTAGCAGTCCGGACAGCCGAGCCGGCCGATGCGTTTGAAGTCGGAGTACTGGTAGCCGCAGCGCGGACAGCGCACTTTGGAGATGCGCTCCGCATCGGCGTCAACGGCGGTGTCGATCAGACCCGCGACCAGATCGCCGAGACCAAAGTTCCCGGCCTTCTGTACGTCGACGCCTTTTTCCTCGGCGCACTCCAGACACAGGTTCATCTTGGTCATCTGGTTGTTCACGATTTCCGTGTAATGAACCTTGGCGGGACGGACTTTGCAAATTTCGCAGTTCATTTTTCTACGATTCCAGTTCCCTCAGCGAATGTTCGACCAGCTCCAACATGCGATCGGCATAGGTGCCGAACTGCCGCTTGTGCGTCACCACCACGAAGGTCTTGCGGTCGGCATCCGCGAGGTCGCGGATCAGACGGTGAATGCCCTCGCCGGTGGCATCGTCGAGATTTCCCGTCGGCTCATCGGCGAACACCACCGCGGGCCGGTTGATGAGCGCGCGCGCAATCGCCACACGCTGCTGTTCTCCGCCCGAGAGCTCGCCGGGCCGGTGCTGCAGACGGTCGGACAGGCCGACACGTTCCAGCCAGTGCGTCGCTTCCCGGGTCGCATCGGCCGCGGTGCGCCGCGCCACCAGCGCGGGCATCATCACGTTCTCGAGCGCTGTGAAATCGGGCAGCAAGAAATGAAACTGGAACACAAAACCGAGCGTCTCGCTGCGCAGGTTGTCCAGGCGCTTGCCGGTGAGCGCGTGCACGTCCTGTCCGCGCACGAACACCTGCCCGGTATCGGGCCGGTCCAGCGACCCCAGGATGTGCAGGAGCGTGCTCTTTCCGGCTCCCGATGCCCCGACGATGCAAACCACTTGCCCTTCGGCGACCTCGAGCGAGACATCTTTGAGAACCCCCACCGGGGTTCCCGTGCCGCGGTACGAGCGCGAAAGCCCCTGCGCGGAAAGGATCGCCGTCATGTTCATAATCTACGAACCCCCGACCCCGCATACAATGGATGCATCAAGCCAAAACTCCTGAAAGGGCAGTCGCTTACGCCCTACATATCCCGTATCGCGTCAACCGGGTAGAGGCGGCTGGCCTCCCAGCTCGGGTAAACCGTCGCCAGGAAACAAATGACCACCGAGATGCCGCCGATGAGCGCCAGGTCGTTCCATTCCACCAGAACCGGCAATGTTTTCACGAAGTAGACGTCGCCGGGCAGATCGATGCGAATGCGATCCAGGACGTAACATGCAATTAGCCCGGTGAGCATTCCGCCGATGGTGCCGGCCACACCGATGGCGGTCCCCTCCAGCATGAAGATCGACATCACGCCGCGACCCGATGCTCCCATCGAGCGCAGGATGCCGATCTCGCGCCGCTTCTCCATGATGACCATGGTCAACATGCCCACCAGGTTGAACGCGGCCACCAGGATGATCAGGGTCAGCATCAGGAACATGAGGATCTTTTCGATCTTCATGTAGCTGAACAGATTCGAATTCAGATTGATCCAGTTGTTGGTGCCGTAGTCCTTCATGGACAGAATGCCCTGGATGCGCCGGTCCACCGACTCGGCGTTGTACATGTCGTTGATCTTGAGACTCGAGCCGCGCAGCGCGGTTTCGAAATCGAACATGTTCTCGGCGTCCTTGATATCGACGTAGACGAAACGCGAGTCGAATTCGTACATGCCGCTGTTGAAGAAGCCGAGCACGCGGCAGCGAAACTGTTTGGGCTCGACGCGGCCGGCCTTGAGCACCGAGGGCGCCGTGACAATGTCCACTTCCTCGCCGAGACCGACGCCGAGATCGACGGCGAGATCGAGACCCATCACGCACCCCACCGTGGGCGGATCGTCCTCGAACGATGTCGTGCTGAAGGAATCGATCTGCGGGCGGATGCTGTCCACCACCGCGGAGACCCGCATCTCCTGCTTCAGATCGACGCCCTTCACCATCACGCCGCGCAGCTTGGTGCGACGCCCGGGCACGACCTGGTAGGCGCACAGCGCTTCCGAACGCACGAAGGGCGCGCTGTCCAGGATGTCGGGCTCCTTTTTGAGGCGCACCAGCGCGGTGTCCATCTCCGCCCACGCCTGCTGGCTGCGCGCAAACACGAGCACGTGCGTGTTGAAGCCGACGATGCGGCGGCGCAGCTCGGTCTCGAAACCGTTGATCACCGAGAGCACGATGACAAGCGTCATCACGCCGACGAACACGCCGCCGATGGCGATGGTGGTGATGCGCGAGACCAGGGCGGAGCGCTTCTTGGTGGCCAGATAGCGCCGCGCAATGAACAGTGGATAATTCAACGGCCTTCCTCCGGCCGCATGTGCGGGAAGAAGATCACGTCGCGGATGGAGTGGCTGTCGGTGAACACCATGGTGAGCCGGTCGATGCCGATGCCCAATCCCGCCGCCGGCGGCATGCCGTACTCGAGGGCGCGGATGTAATCCTCATCCAGCTGCTGCGCTTCTTCGTCGCCACGCTCGCGCAGCTCCCCCTGCGCCTCGAAGCGCCGTCTCTGCTCCAACGGATCGTTGAGCTCGCTGAAGGCGTTGCACACTTCCATGCCCGCCACGTAGCCCTCGAAGCGCTCCACCAGTCCGGGCAGGCTGCGATGATCCTTGGCCAGCGGCGAGAGCTCCTTGGGGTAGTCGTAGATGAACGTGGGTTGTTGCAGACCAGGCTCGACTGTCGCGCTGAAAACTTCATCGATGATTTGGGACGCGGGCAGTCCCTTATCAACATGTACCCCGGCCTGTTTCGCCAGCGCGACGAGCTCACCCTCGCTCTTCCCGTAAAGGTCCAGGCCGGTTTTCTCTTTGATGGCATCAAAGAAGCGCAGGCGCTTCCATGGTTTGGAGAAATCGAGCTCGGTCTCGCCGAACTTGAATACGCCGGCCGGGTCCAGCGCGGTCGCGATGGTCTTGAACATTTCCTCCACCATGTCCATGTAGTCCATGTAGTCGAGGTACGCCGCGTAACACTCCATCATGGTGAACTCGGGATTGTGCGAGCGATCGATGCCCTCGTTGCGGAAATCCTTCGCGAACTCGAACACGCGCTCGAAACCTCCCACGAGGAGACGCTTCAGGTAGAGCTCGTTGGCGATGCGCAGATACAGCGTCATGTCGAGCGCGTTGTGGTGCGTCGTGAACGGCCGCGCGCTGGCGCCGCCGTAGAGCGGCTGCAGCACCGGGGTTTCGACCTCGAGGAAATGGCGCCCGCGCAGGAACTGGCGCATCGTCTCGGTGATGAGGGAGCGCTTCATGAAAACCGCGCGCACCTCGGGGTTGACGAC